>JAGHBR010000384.1 GCA_021160885.1 Caldisericaceae bacterium | reverse complement strand
GATAAGCGTCAATATTATCGTAACCTAATAAAACATCATTCCATTGGCCCTGTTTATTGGGCACGAAAAGCGACACTATTCTACCGCCGTAATTGGTAATCTGCATGGTCATTCCGTTCTTATTCTTAAGCGTAATTAATTCAACTTGAATTTCCTGCAGTTTTTTATTGAAATTTTTACTATCAACTAATTTCACCATAATGCATTCTCACCTTATTAATCTTTTAATTTCAAAGGTCTAAAATTCGATTCTCATTAAAGAATTTACTCTTAATTCCTGTTATTTCAGTAAATCCATTTCAGTCACACGGCTTGATTTTTAGAAAAAATTTAAATAAGCATGGATTTTCACTCCTCGCTATTCCACAAGACAAACAATTAACCGCACTTTTTTTCTTTTCGTTTCACAGCTTCTAAATGGTTGGGCCAACCGCTGAGTATGAAAGGTAGTAATTGATTTTCCATGTATTAACTTCAGTTTTTCCTGTAAACAGGCACAGCATCAAACGGCTTTATTTTTTTCTTTTGTGCCTGATTGAATGTCGAAATAGGTTTTAAATCCCGCACATCTTCAGGCTGCGCGGCAAGCATCTCAACAGCCTGTCCTCCGGATGGAGACAACATGACGCACAAAGAATCATCGGCTGTAACTCGATAGGCGCCAATTTCAATCGTCGTCGGATTGTTTACCCAATCGGTATTCAGGGCATCCGTAAAAATAAGCGCCTTATAGGATTGCCCTCGTTTTAAAAATTTCAGTGAAATCTTCCAGTGTCGTGCTTTTTCATCAGTTATACTGCCCACATACCAATTTTGTCCTTTGCGTCTGGCAACCGTCAGGTAATCACCGATTTTAGCTTTAAGTACCCGTGTTTCGTCCCAATTAACCGGCACATCTTCAATAAACTTAAAAGCCGGTTGGTTTTCATAATTTTCTATTAAATCCGCCGCCATTTGAAAAGGACTATACAGGGTTACGTAATATGCTAACTGCTTAGCCAGGGTCGTGTAAACGCGATGTTTACCATTGTCTTCAAATTTCAAATTAAAAATCCCGGGGGTGTAATCCATAGGCCCGGACAAAAATCGTGTAAAGGGTAAAATAAGGGTGTGTTCCGGTGGATTCCCATCACTCCAGGCATTGTATTCCATACCCCGCGCACCTTCGCGTGAAAGGAAATTCGGCCAGGTACGCGAAATTCCTGTGTCTTTAATCGGTTCATGTGCATCAATCATGATGTGATGGCGAGCTGCTACTTCCACAACTTTTTGATAATGGCGCACCATCCATTGCCCGTGATGGTGCATGCCTTCGGGATGTATTTTCCCGGCATAGCCTGTTTTAACGGCCGGAATTCCCAGGTGCTCACACAAAGAAAAAGCTTCTTCCATTTGCTCCTCGTAACTGGGTATATTCCCTCCGGATTCGTGGTGGCCGATCAAAAACACGCCTTTCTTTTTGGCATAATCTGCCAAAAATTTAAGATCATAGTCCGGATACGGTTTTAAATAATCCTGCACGTTTTTGCCCTTTAGCCAGGTTTTCCATCCCTTATTCCAGCCTTCCACTAAAACTCCAGGAATGTGGTGAGTACTGGCAAAATCAATGTATTGTTTAGTCCGTTCAGTTGTGGCGCCGTGCTTGGGCCCATAATACCACGACCATTTGCCTATATGCATGCCCCACCAAATACCCACGTACTTTACGGGATGAATCCACGAAGTATCTTTAATTTTATTTGGTTCGTTTAAATTTTGTATCAAATGCGATTCCATCAAATCACCGGCATGCGCACCGATCATAATCACCCGCCAGGGAGTTCTGAACGGGGTTTTAGTTTTCACTTTTATTCCGTCCGGCCAGGGAACCAGTTTGCTTTTGAATAGCGCCGAGTCTTTTCCGGCATGGGTTAAAGTCATGTCTGCATAATCGTAAAGAGCCGCTTCATGAATGCTAATAACCGGGCCTGTTTTTAACTCAATAGTAACTGGCGTGTTAGCCGAATCAATTTTTGCCAAAGGCGTGTGATTGTACAAAAATTCGTAGCTTTCGTAATCTCCGGGAATCCACCAAGCCATGCCGCCCGGCAAACGAAACTGGGTTTCTTCTGAAATGATGGCGACTTTGTCCATATTTGCCTGCTGCCGGAATTCATAACGAAAACCGACCCCGTCATCATAAACTCGAAATACTAAAACAAAGCGACGTTGTGGTTCTAATTTTTCTTTGAAAAATAACCGTAATTCGTTAAAATGATTGTGAATCATGGAATCTAAACCCCAGACCGGTTTCCATGTTTCATCCACGTTGCGGCGTTCTGTTTTTTGCAAGATAAAAGGCCCCAGCAAGTCGGGCTGATTTGCAAATTTAAAACCTAAAGACGAGGGTAAAACAACCTGTTTATCGTGAAAATTTACTGAATATTGTAAAACGTTATTATCTGTTATTATTTTTACCGTTACTGCTCCGTCAGGTGATGTAACGATTTGCGTTTGATTGGTACATGAAGCTAAAAACAACATTGCTAATAAATAGATAATGGTTCTCATGAACTTCCCTCCTTTAAACAAAATTTCATTCTTCTACTAAAAATTTATAAATGGTATCCTGGCGGTAAATCTGATCAGGCATTAAAATCGTCATTGGAAAATGAGGATGGTTCGGAGAATCGGGGAAATGTTGGG
>JAGHBR010000397.1 GCA_021160885.1 Caldisericaceae bacterium | reverse complement strand
TTAATCTGAAAAATCATGAAGCATGACAAGGACTTTTTAATCAATCGTTTAATCCATAAAGCCAAAAATGATTTGGCCACTTTAAAATTGGCGGCTACCAATCTTAAATTTATTTTAAATGAAACTGACTTACCGTTAGAACAAAATGAACAAGCTGATGATTTTTTGCAGGTAATTCAAACTCAAATCAACGAAAGTATCCGGAGTTTGAGAAGAGCGCTGCTCTTAACCAGCAATTCAGAACAAAATTTAAAATTTGTCAATTTAGTACAGATTCTACTGGAATTGACAGATAAAAGACCTCAATTCAAACTAAAAAATAATTCACTTAATTTTGTGGTGCACTCAGAACCACAACTCTTAAAATGGTTTTTTGAAAGTTTTTTTAATATTTCAGGCGTCCCAAATAGCGCTGAAATTGAATTAAAACCTGAAACCAAACAAGTACGTGTGAGGTTCGATTCTGAAGCAACAGTCGAAACTATTTTCTCCTTATTAAATTCTGACAACGCAGAGGATTCGTTAGAAATTTTAACCATTAAACAATTGTCAACGTATTTGGGAATAAAGTTTTCCCGACCAAACTTTGACAGATACGAACCGCTTTTAATCTTAGATTTTAATCAATAATTTGGAGGATATCTGCTGATGTCCAAAATTCTTTTAATCGACGACAATAAAGCTTATTGTGACCAGATCAAAAAATCACTTGAGCTAAAAAACATTCCTATTGAATTTGAGACCAACCCGGCAAAAGGATTGGAGTTAGCGCTCACAGCAGACTGGGATGTTATCTTAATAGATATGGTTCTCGGACATTGGTTAGATGGACTTGCAATTTTAGAGGAAATTAAAAAGCAAAAAGATGATGTGCCTTTAATTTTAATATCCGGTAGTAACGTAACCAATTCCGCTTCAGAATATCTCAATGCTGGTGTCTTCGATTACCTCGAAAAACCGATCGAACTGGAAAGAATGCTTTTTACCATAAACAATGCATTAAATTTACGCCAGCTCATTAAATTGAATAAAACTCTAATTAATGAGCTGGAACCTTCCATTTCGAAAATTGGATTGGGACACACGCTTCAAAAAGCGATTAATCTCTTATCATCTATATCAGATAAACCCGAGCGTTTATTGATTCTGGGGGAACATGGAACCGGCAAAGAATTAATCGCCAAAATGATTCATTTCAATGGAAAAAGAAAATATGGGCCTTTTATAGTCCATTATTGCAATGATAATGAAACTGATCCCGACGCCATAAAACTGCATTGTTACCAACTTCTTAAGAGCGCTCAGCATGGTACATTGTTTTTAAAGGAAATCCAAAATCTTTCCAAAATCGCACAAAAACATTTAGCCCGATTATTACATCAAAACTTTTTTGGATTTAATTCAGACTCATCCAATCATTCAGTTGATGTTCGAATTATTGCTTCTACGTCACAGGATTTGAAAGCGCTAATTCAGGAAGACGCCTTTTTACCAGAGCTCTATGAACTATTAGCCAATTTTACGATTAAAGTACCCCCCTTACGCGAAAGGAAGGGAGACATTCCAGCCCTGATTCAACATTTCGTGAATTTTGAAAGTCAAAACGTCGGCATTTTTATTCAACACATTAGTCCAGAAGCAATTGAACTTTTACTGCAACAGGATTGGCCAGGTAACACCGCACAATTAAAGCATGTTGTCAGGCTTATGGTATTGCATAACAATAATGGGAAGATTGATGCAACGGTTGCCAAATTAGCAATAAAAATCAACCAGTTACTGACTGGTTTGAAAAATGAAGACCATCATCAGGAATTAAAAAATCTGTTCAATGATATTTTACAACTAAAAAAGCAGACCACTGTCAACCTGGTTTAAATCCCTTTAATTAGAGCTGCCAGGCTGCAACTTAAAACAATAGCCAGCGGATCACTCCGCTAATTCAAAGAATTTTTAGTTTTGAGTGCTGAATTTTAAATGTGCATCAAATGTTAATTCTTCGCCCTACTGTTACCAATTATTAATCTTTTAATTGCAGAGAATCTCTTGATTATTTAAATACAAACTTCCTCCTTAGTTCTGGTTTTACTGTTTCTTTTTTTGAGCTAAATACAATAAAGAAATTAGCTGATTAATTGATTCTTGCGATGATTTTAACTATATTAGATTAAAATTCATTTGAAAATCAGGAAATATCAAATAAAATGAAACTTATTGTCAAAAAAGAATTTGATGGTCGTTCATTCATTGCCTATTGCGAGAACGTTCCCGGAATTTACGTGCAGGCTCCAAACCGAGATTTATTAGATAAACGCTTAAAAAACGCGTTGGCTTTAATCAAGCACTTTTGTGAAGAAAGAAATCAACCTTTTCCCATTGGTAAGGACAAACCAATATTTAACTTAAGAATTAAATTTAATACGTTACCAACCAATAAGTTGTTAGAGCTATTCAAAAAAGAAAATTACCACATCGAATATTCGGATCATGAATCGGTTGTATTGATGAATTCTTCTTTCCCTTTTAATCACATCCATCTTCCCGTAACCGAACACCTTTCCCCGATCATCGTGCGTAAATTATTTGGCAGCAACAATGTGATTTACGTGGGTAAAAATTATTTAAAACTGCGTAAAACCGCTCCGTAAATTTAGTAAATGGTGGAATGATTGAATGGAGTTAAAAAGTTAAGAGTTTAAGCGTATAAGAGGTAAGAGTATTTTGGTTGAATGGTTGAATAGTTAAATGGTTCAATAGAAAGTCGTGATCTTTGGCTTTATGTGAAATCTGCAAAAATTATTTCGGTTCCTTTCGGTGTGTTTCAGTGGCCTATTGATTTAATTGACATTACATTGCCATCAATTAACAACCATTTAAGCCATTCAACATTCAAAATTCAACATTCAAAATTTCTAAAGTGTTCGGTGCCCTTTGGTGGCTACTTGTATTTTCCCTCTATAGCTATTAAACCAATTTTATTTAAAAAAATCAGTGTCAATCTGTGTTCATCAGTGACTCTAAAAATTTCGGTGTAATTCGGTGGCTAATGGGCAGGCTCAGCGTTTTCCAGAATTTTGGCCCGATAACCGGCAGCCTTTAATTCATTGACAAACTGCGGAAAACCGTGTGTGCAATAAACTTCCTTCGGTTTAATGGTCTCTACCAGTTTAAAAAGCTGATGGTAATCGGCATGGTCGCTTAAGGGGATCACTTCATCAACTCCAAATCTGCGCTCAGCATAGGGTTCCATGCCCCAGCCGGAAAGGTAGATGGTGTAGCCATTGCTGAGCCTTTTGTAAAATCGGTGAAAACGGTAATTAACCGGTAGCAAATTGACCTTACCCCTTAGATTGTTGCGGTCAAATTTTTCAAACGGCCCAAATTCGACGCCATATTTTTGATAGGTTGGCACAAAGCGGACAATCTGTTCTTCCACCGCCACTGGCAGTCCGGCATCGGTTAAAATTTTTAAGGCTTCCTGCCCTTTCCCTAAGGAATAAGCCAATACAATGGGAATCTTATTTTGTGTTAACAAATGTCGACAGCGTTCAACTAAACGGTCTTCCACTTCTTGTTTGGAAGGCATGCGATATTGCGCCTGCCCAAAAGTGGTTTCCATGATCAGGACATCGGTTTCCACAAATTCAAACGTTTCCACCGTTTTAGATGGCTCAAGACGAAAATCACCTGTGTAAAGCAGACTAAATCCGTTCTTTTGAATTTTAATTTGAGCGGAGCCCAGAATGTGCCCTGCGGGATGAAGCGAAATCGTGTAATCATCCAGAACAAGCGGCTGGCCAAACTTCAGCAGTTGATAATCGGTAGGCTTAATGCGTTTTTCAATAAACTCAGCCGTTGGCGGTGTGCACAAAATTTGTTTATGGCGCGCCAGGTGATCGGTGTGGGCATGCGACACAAAACCAAACGGTTTGACTCGCCTGCTGTCTAACCAAAGATCGATTTCCGGAATGTACAAATCCCGGTCGAAGCGAAATATTGTGGATGAATCAGTCAATCGCTTCTCCAATTAAAGTGTTGGAAGTTACTTCGTTTATTTTAACATGAACAAAATCACCAATTTTTGCACCATTATCCGGAAAAACCACAATCTTGTTGCCGTCATTGCGGCCCAACAGTTGATTTGGCTTTTTGCCTTTACCTTCGATCAACACTTCAAAAACCTGACCAAGGTGTTGCTGATTTTTCTTGAGAGCAATTTTTTTCTGCATTTCCACCAGACGTGTAATGCGCGATGTTTTTTCTTCTTCCGATACATCGTCTGGGTACTTGCGCGAGGCAATGGTGTGCTGACGCTCCGAATATTTAAACATAAAGGCGGCATCAAATTCCACCTGGCGCATCACAGCCAAGGTGTCCTGAAATTCTTCTTCCGTTTCGGTGGGGAAGCCCACAATAACGTCTGTTGTCAGCACCAGCCCCGGAATTTTAACCCGCATGTGTTCAACAAGCTTTAAAAACTCTTTTTGCGTGTAAGTACGGTTCATTAACTCCAGAATGCGGTCATTTCCAGCTTGCAAAGGTAAATGGATGTGTTTGCAGGCTTTGGGATTATTAGCCACCACATCGATTAACTTTTCCGGAAAATCCTTGGGATGAGGTGAAGTAAAACGAATGCGCCGAATCCCTTCTACTTCTGACACCATCTGAATCAAATCAGCAAAATCATAATTCTGGTAACGGTATGAATTGACATTTTGCCCCAACAGTGTTACCTGTTTAAAGCCACGCTGTGCCAGTTGTTTTACTTCTTCCAACACATTAAACGGATCACGGCTGCGTTCACGGCCGCGCGTGTAAGGCACCACACAAAAGGTACAGAAATTGTCACAACCGCGCATCACGGCAATCCAGGCATTAACGCCATCTTCACGGTCTGGAAACACATCGCTGTAAGTTTCAAATTCAGACAGGGTAAAATCCGATTCCTTCCCGCCTTCTTCCAACACGTGGAACAACATTTCCGGCAACCTTTTGTAACTATCCGGGCCGGCCACCACATCGACGCCCACTTTTTCATCCAGCAGTTCATTTCTCAAATTTTGAGCCATACACCCCAAAACACCAAGAACCAGCTCCTTTTTGCTGCGGCGCAATTGCTTTAAGGTATTAATGCGTTGCTTAACCTTTTGGTGGGCATTCTCCCGCACTGAACAGGTATTTAAAAAGATGACTTCCGCCTCTTCCGGAGAATCAGCAAAGTCGTAATGATGCCGTTTTAAAATGGTTTTCACAATTTCGGTGTCATACTCATTCATCTGACAACCGTATGTTTCTATGTAAACCCGCTTCAAAGTAATTCTCCAATAATTTTTTCACCATCGATTTCGATCAATTTTACTGGCAAAATTTCATTTTTCAAATTTTGTTCGCTACGCACCTTAATGCGCATGTAATTTTCGCTAAAACCTTCCCAATATCCTTCGTACTGCTGTTCAAATAAAACAGGCAGCGTACGACCCAAAAAATTCTGGTAAAAAGCAATCTTTTTACGTCGCCCCATTTCGATTATGATCCGTGTACGTAATTTTTTTACCTGTGGATCGATTTTGGGTTTCATTTTATATGAAGCCGTGCCTTTACGATCGGAATAGGTAAAAACGTGAAAGTAAGCCAAAGGCAAATCTGCAACCCGTTTTTTGGTATTAACAAAGGCCTGCTCATCTTCACCCGGATATCCTACCATAATGTCCGTGCCCAGACCTACATCAGGCATCCGTTTTACCGCGTAATTCACAATTTTTTCAAAATCGCTAAAGATGTGCTTACGGCGCATGGATTTCAGAATGGCATCATCAGCGCTCTGCAATGGAATGTGCAAATGATGGCAGATTTTTTGCGAATCGGCCATCAAATCAATCAGCTCCGGGGTCACCGTGGTCGGTTCAATGGAACTGATGCGAATGCGTTCCAGTCCTTCTATCTTTTCCAAAGCGCGCAGCACATCAAAAAAGGTTTTGTCTTCGTAGCGGTAAGTACCTATATTGACACCGGTTAGCACAATTTCTTTAAAGCCATGGTCAACCAATTCCCTGGCTTCTTTCACCAGATCATCAAACTCCCGGCTACGGGCCGGACCTCGTGCGGTGGCAATAATGCAAAAGGAACAAATAAAATTGCAACCATCCTGAATTTTAAGATTAGCGCGCGTATGCGTATCGTACAATCCGGTCGATTCAATGGTAAAAGGTTGCCGGGAAATTTTTGAAGTGTGCACTACCAATGGCTGCGGCTGTTTCTGTAAATTTTCATCCAGATATTTTTCAAGGGACAATTTATGCTCATTGCCTATAATCAAATCCACGCCACCAATTTGGCTAATGGCATCGACTGCCATTTGAGCGTAGCAACCGATAACCGCCACATAAGACTGCGGATTTTTTCGCAGGCTTTGCCGAACAGCCTGCCTACATTTTGAATCGGCCTGCTCAGTAACCGTGCAGGTATTGATTATGGTCAGGTCCGCCTGTTCGCCAAACTCTACAATTTCAAATCCCCTTTGTTTCAATTTATTGGCGATAATTGCGGTCTCGGCCTGATTCAGGCGACAACCCAACGTATGTAAAGCAACTGTTGGCATTTATCGTTTTAAATCCTTTTTAACCATAATTAAATTTATTTTAATAAATTTTAAAAATTTAAAGTTAAGCGTCCGTTAAGTCAAACTTAAATCTTCCTTTAAAGAACTTTTAGCAC
Source organism: Caldisericaceae bacterium (assembly GCA_021160885.1). GTDB lineage: Bacteria > Calditrichota > Calditrichia > Calditrichales > Calditrichaceae > Caldithrix. The sequence goes on along the minus strand of JAGHBR010000397.1, from coordinate 253 downwards.
ATCTGTGATTTATTTCATTCCGAAACTCAACGTCCTAAAGATTTTTTTCTAAGAGTTAAAAGTTTTCAATTTGCCATTTATATTCAAGTTTTTTTGAACTACCAGGTTAATCAACAACCTTTTGCCTACTCCATGAAAATATGAAAAGTTCTTTTTACTTTTTGAAAATTTTTGCCGTATATTAATACCAGAAAGTTGGGAATAAAAAATGAAAGAATTAAAATCTCTCAATGAACCTGACGTTGCACTTTTA
>JAGHBR010000048.1 GCA_021160885.1 Caldisericaceae bacterium | reverse complement strand
CATTTAGTATTAGATTTAGAAACACACAGGCTGGAAGCTATTTTTTTTCCGCCACACAATAATGTTTTTCTGTTTTCAGAAGCTAATGAACTGCTTGACCTGTTTAAAGAAAAGAACGAGTACCCTCAAACGGAATCGCCTCCGGAACCTAAAATGGATTTGCGGGAAGTACAGAAAACCACCTTAAATGAACTTCTGACGCAGTCTAACAACCTGGGAGTTCTTCAATTTTTAAAGAAACACTTTGCCGCGTTAAGCAAAACCATGACAGACGAAATACTCTTTCGTTGCCAGCTGAGCTCCACAACCAAACTTGCTGAGTTAACCCAATCACAAAAAAAGGAATTTACCGGAACTCTTTTGCAGGTTGGCCGGCAACTTTCGGCCGGCAAAGCCTATCTCTATTTTGACAATGCTTCCAATCAGGTAGAAAAAATTTCACTGATTCCACTGCACCATCTGGAAACGGGTTGCAATGTCAGAGAATTTGATTCTATTAATCATGCCCTGGCTACCTTTTATTACGAACGGCGTGTTCGTCAGGAATTTGAAAAGCTTAAAGCCATTAGCCAAACGGCGCTACAAAAACGTTTAAAATTTTTAAAATCTTCTTTGCAGCGAGTGCAACAAAATGCTGATCTAAGCAAAAGAAAAGCAGAAGCCGAGTTAAAAGGCAATTTACTGCTCACCTTTAAAAATCAGATTCCTGTCGGGGCCAAAGAGGTGGAATTGACTAATATTTTTTCTGATGAACAGAAAAAAATCAAAATAAAACTCAATCCGGCCAAATCCGTTTCAGCAAATGCCCAACGTTATTTCAATAAATTCAAAAACATTAAACATGATCGCCAGGTGTTGCAGATTAAAATGGACACCTATCAAAAGGAAATTGAAGAAATAGAGCAACTGTTAACCCAGTTAGAACAAATTAAAACATTGCAGCGTTTAAAAACTTTCAATGAACGTCTAAAAGAGATGCGTTTGATCCAGGACAGCGCTTCAACAAAAAAGGAGTTTAGCGGAGATAATTTAAAATACGCTTTCAATCGGTTAATCCTTGACGGGCGCTGGGATGTTTACATCGGCAAAGACGGGCAGACCAACGACTTACTGACCTTTGGTTTTGCCAACAAATGGGACATCTGGCTACATGCCCAGGGCGTGCCTGGTGCGCATGTGATTATTCGCGTGCCCAATCGCACTCAAACGCCGCCAGCCCATGTAATTGAACAGGCAGCGCGCATTGCAGCGGCTCACAGTAAAGCGCGTAATTCTGCCACTGTTCCGGTGATTTACACGCAGGTTCGCTATGTAAGCCGGATTAGAAAAACGCCGCCCGGCACCGTTAAGGTTCAGAATGAAAAAGTACTATTTGTACAACCAATGAACATTAACTAACAGGAAGTTAATTATGCTGAAAAAACTTTTCATTTTCCTCGTTTTTACAGTGTTGTTAATTATGCCAGCCCGCGCTCAGGATGAAAACGGGGCTGCTAACCAACTTACCTTTTTACAACAAATGTTTTTTGAAAATCAAGGTCACCAATTCGATTCTTTTCTAATCGATCAATTCCAGAACTTTTTAAGACAAAATCCCAATTACAAACAAAATGATCAAATTTTATGGATGTACGGAAAAATTTTAGAAGATCAAAAAAATATTACCGCAGCTTTAATTCAGTATTTAAAAATCTGTCTTCTTTATCCTAAGGGGAATCTGGCTCCGGAAGCAAAATCCCACATTCAACAAATGCTGGCCCAAAAACCATTGATCTGTCTGGTCGATTGTCAGCAGCCCATCGAAAGCTACCTGAACACAAATCATTATTTTGAGAATCAGACAGAAGCGTTATTTAATGTTTTTCATTTCATTTTCAACCTTAATCTTTCCTGTTTTGACCAGGCATTACTGAATGATTTGATTTTGTTTGAAGAAAGTTGTAAAGAGAACGATTACCCCGGAGATATTTTACTTTACTGGAAAGGTTTTTTACAAAAACGTCTGAAAAAATTTTCTGCTGCTTACGGCCATTTTAAAAAGTTAGAAAGTCTTTTTCCTCAATCAAGTTTGATGCCAATAGCATTGTTTGAAAGTTCCATGCTGGCCTATCGTCAGTTTAAACGCTATGAACAGGCGCGGGATGGTTTCATTCGACTGATCAACCATTTTCCGGGCGAACCACAAAGCGCCCTGGCTCAGTTTTATCTGGCTGAACTTTACGAAAACGTCTTTGATTCTTTAAACACCGCCATCGATAACTACCGTCTCTTTCTGGACGCCTTTCCTGATCATCCTCTGGCTTTAAAGGCTTTTAAGCGGCTCACATTTTTGTACTTTAAAACCGATCGCTATGAAGAAGCCATTACCTTATTGGGTGTTAACTTAAATAAACATGGAAGTGATTCAACGGTGGTCGTATTAATCGACTCGATGGCTAATGTATTGGAAAAAAAGTTTAAGAAATATGAATTCGCCGCCCGTAGCTACATTTTGCTGGCCTCGCAGCTTCCAACAAACGAACAGACTCCTTACTACCTGTACCGAGCCGCCCGCATTTACTTAAAATTTTTAAAAGACACCGCCCGGGCCAGAGATATTTGTAATCGTTTAAGTAAAAACTTTGCCGAAAGTCCTTACGCAGAAAAATGCAAACTGCTTTTAAAACAAGCGATCGAGAAATAGATGAACGGAAATGCGGTGCACATTGCCCAGTTCCGATGCATAATTGGTAAAGGCATAATCGAAGGAAACTTTGGGGATATTCAATCCAATGCCGGTATTAAAACGCTGCAGATCATCCAGGCCGGCCCGCCAGCTTACAATGTGCCGGTAGTCTAACTCCAGCCCCCAGAAAGAATCCAGGCTTAAAGGCCCCACATTAACCTGAGCGGCATAATCGCGCCCTTCCATTAAAATCTGCAGATCGGCTGAAGGCTTAAGGCTCAAATTCATGACCGGCCAGTTGAACAAATAACTGAGACCGAATCGAAGTGATGGCGCAATGAACTCTTTTTCATTTGTGCTCCAGGCAATCATGGTAGAAGTCACATCACGCAATAAAGCGCCAACTTTTAAATTCTTCCATAGATCGTATTGCAGGCCGAGATCAAATCCCAATCCAAGGGCATTTTCCACATTAAAATCGCGATAAATCATTTTGACATTCATGCCCAGTCGCAAACGGTCCGAACGCTTTTTCGCGATTGACAAGAACAAACTGTAGTCACCGGTGTTAAACGTGCGTATTTTTGAATAATCCACTTTATTGTCTGCTTCGTTAAAAGCCTGACGACTATCTTTAATGCCATTTACCGTAAAATAGATTAGCGAAAGCCCGACGGTGGTTTTCTGATTTAAAGGATGAGAAAAACCAAGATAATCGTGTTGAACGCTGCTGATAAATTGTTTGCCGTGCGTAAACTGGATTTGAAAACCCTTAGCCAAACTCAATCCGGCCGGATTCCAATAACCGGCAGACACATCATTGACCAGAGCCACGCCGGCGCCGCCCATGGCTGAAAGACGGCTCCCGCCGCCAATGGCTAAAAATTCGCCGGCGTACTTTTTAAAACCAGAGGCCTGCACCATCTGGACTGCAACAAAGATCAGCAAAAAAATAATTCTATGTTTTGCCATTCCCAACATCCTTTTTACAATTTTATATTCAATCTTCTGGCATTTGAAATAAGGTCTTTTTTACCTTCTCAACCCAAAAGTCTTAACCAATACCCAATAAATAAGCTGCTGCAACAGGGATTAACAAATTGTCGTCTAACGGAAGCGGCAGCAATTCCAACAAAGTTGCCATTAAAGACACCGCCAGTCCCCACCAACTGTAATCGGTAAAAATCAAAATAATGGCCGAAGACGTTAAATAAAAGGCGGCGCTGCCTTCCAGTGTTTTTTCCCAGAAAAAGTTCTTTCCTGCCCACTGTCCAACAATCCCGGCCAGTGGGTCCGCCAGGCAAACCATGAGCAAAGCCGGAACGGCCTGTTTTTCTTTAAACAAAAAAACCGTTGCTGCCATTCCAATAAAGAGCATCGTCGCGCCGGTTAAACGTTTTTGCGACTCTGCTTCCTTTAGCATTGAGCCAAATATATTCAAAAAAATCTTTTTAGCAAGGATAAATTTTAGTCGCAAAAGGTCGGCCAACAGGAATCCTGCAGCTAAAATAACCGTTAGCCATTTTACCATCTCTGTATTGTGTGAAAAATAATAATACAGGGGAATAAGGGTTGTGGCAAAATGAATGGCTTTACGTTGAATTAATTTAACCATGGGAAGCGTTTGTTTCACACTTCCTTCCCCCGCGCCAGTATAATCGATTTCAGTTTGTGTGCTGCTTCAGCAATGGAATTTTTTTCAAAAATGGCGCTGCCGGCTACTAAAATATCGGCGCCTGCTTCCAACACACTTTTAGCCGTCAGCTCATCAATTCCGCCATCCACTTCTATTAAAAAGTTTGCTTGTAAGCGGGAACGTAATTCATCAAGCTCGCGGATTTTTTCCAATGTGTAAGGGATAAATTTTTGCCCTCCAAAACCGGGATTTACCGTCATCACCAGCACTAAATCAAGATCATTAAGCAAATGTCGAATGGCGCTGACCGGAGTGGCAGGATTAACGGAGATTCCTGCCTTACAGCCTAAAGCTTTAATTCGATTAACCGCCCGATCCAGGTGCCAGTAAGCTTCCTGATGGATGGTCAAATAGTTTGCCCCACTTGCAGCAAACCATTCCACAAATTGCATGGGATTGCTTACCATTAAATGAACATCGATGGGCAGTTTGCTAATTTTTTTGAGAGCTTCGACAATGGCCGGACCAAAGGTCATATTAGGAACAAAGTGCCCGTCCATCACATCCACATGAATTAAATCCGCTCCGTTTTTTTCAACGATTTCAATCTGTTCAACTAACCGCACCAGATCTGCGGACAGAATAGAAGGCGCTAAAAAAGGCAAAACTACTCCTCACTGTTTTGATTCATCGGCAATTTACTAACTCTTAAAGTCACTTCTTTGACCTGTTCAACCGGGGTACCTGCCTTAACATTCTGGCTTAAGATGGTTTCTGGCAGAATATCTTCTCTCGTTTCGTATTCAATACGAATATTTTGTACGCCCAATAATTGAAGCTGCCGTTTAGCAATATTCAGACTTTTGCCTGTTAAATCGGGCATTAACTTCTTTTGCGGAAATGGCCCCAGACTAATGGTTAAATCGATTCTGGTTCCCTTTTTCACCGGCTGTCCTTGCGGAAAGGACTGGCCTATCACTACATTTTCCAAAGCCAGATCTGAATATTCGTAGTACAAGGAACCGAGTTGTAAACCATTGGCTTTTAAAATCAACTCTGCTTCACGGGGTGATTTAAAAAATAAATTGGGCATTTTAATCGGCTTTTCGCCAATGCTGACAGTAACATAAACATGGCGACCTTTTTTAACCTTGCTAAATGCCGCCGGATTCTGTTCGACTATTGATCCAGGATCAAAGTTTTCATCGTAAACCGAATCAGCAAGCACAAGGCCAAAGCCATTTTCTTCCAAAAGTTTTTTTGCTTCATCTACTTTCATGGAAACCACATCAGGTAATTCGTATTCTTCACCAAGACGAACGTACCAGGGCATGATGATTTTATCAAACAGCAGAACGATGAAAATAAAAGCAATTAAAGCCAATATTAACTTTGCAATTTTGAAACGTAAAAATTTTAAGAAGAATTCAGAATCCATTTTTTAATTCCATATTAATTAAACAATTAATATTACGAACAGAAAGCTTTAGCAGCAATTTTATTTGCTTTCTACAATTAAAGTTACCGGGCCGTAGTTTAATAATTCCACATCCATCATGGCGCCAAAAATACCTGTTTCAACTTTTACTCCATGGCTTCGCAATCGTTCAATAAATTTCTGGTAGAATTCATTGCCTTTTTGCGGCTCTGCAGCCTGGATAAAACTGGGTCGCCGGCCTTTACGCGTATCGCCAAGCAAAGTAAATTGAGAAATAGCTAAAATTTCACCGCCGACCTCCAGCAATGATCGGTTCATCTTTCCCTGTTCATCTTCAAAAATGCGCAAATTAACGCATTTGTCAGCCACAAATTCAATGTCTGCTTCGGTGTCCTGCTGGGCTACTCCAATAAGCAGCATCAATCCTTTTCCAATTTGCCCTACAATTTGCCCGTTTACCGAAACACTTGCCTTTTTAACTCTTTGCACCACTACTTTCACAATTCCTTAACCTCAACTTTAATATTGTCAAGCCCAATAGATTTCTCAAGTTGTGACAGTACATTTCGCGTCACCTGAATTTTAATTTTATTTGAAATCAAACGGTATGGTTTCCCATTTTCAGAAGGGATTTCAAAAAACAGTCGCGATTCTCCGGTGGCGCCTGTTAAACTCAGTTTTAACTTGTAAATCAACTCATCATTTAAAGTCGATGGGTCTACCTTAATAACCAGCGCTTTAGTCATCACTTCCGGCAAACGCTGTAAAGGCCAGATATTTTCGGCCTTAAATTTGACCATATTTTCATCAAGGTCTGAATTAAGTCTTCCTTTCAAACAAATGACATTGTTAATTTTTAACTCAGGTTCCAGCTGGGGGTAAACAGAACCAAACACCACCACTTCATAAATATTGTTAAAATCTTCAATTTTGACAAAAGCCATTTTCTGATTTTTACGATCAATAATCGTTCGCATATCGACAATTTGTCCGCCAATGTAGAAAATTTGTGGTGGTTTGGCGCCATTGGCCACTGCTTCACGCACGCGATTTACATCAGTGCAATACAATTTGATAATGGGCCGAAAAGGCTCCAGCGGGTGTCCGGAAAAATAGAACCCGAGAAGTTCCTTTTCTTTTTTCAGCTTTTCCTGTAAATTCCAATCCGGCACATCGGGCAAAGCCGGATAGGCAATCAGCTTCTCTTTTTCTTCTTCATCCTCAACCAGATCGAACAAACTGCGTTGATGCTTGTTTTTTTGTTTCTGACTTTGCAAACTCTGGGCAAAATCAATGGCCTTTTCGATGATGCCAAAAAGCTGCGCCCGGTTTCCCTCTAAGGAGTCCATTGCTCCGGCCATGATCAGACTTTCCAGCACCTTTTTATTAACCGCTCGCAAATCGACGTGCTGCAGCAGGTTAAAAATCGTTTTAAACGGACCATGTTTTTTGCGCGCTTCTACAATAGAAGCAATCGCCGCACTGCCTACATTTTTAATAGCCCCCAGGCCAAAGGCGATTTCGTTTTCACTCAGGGGTACAAAATGCGCTTCACTGTAATTGATGTCTGGTGGTTTAATTTTAATGCCAAGATTGCGGCACTCTTCCATCAAGATAACCACCCGATCGCTGTTGTTAATTTCACTGGTTAGGTTGGCGGCCATATATTCTGCCGGAAAATGCGCCTTTAAATAAGCTGTTTGATAGGCAATAACAGCATAGGCCGCCGCATGCGATTTATTAAATCCGTAAGAAGCAAAGTTTTCGATTAAGTCTGCAATTTCCGAGGCCACTTTTTTATCAATATTGTTTTTGACGCATCCGGCAATAAAAAGCTCTTTCTGTTTTTTCATCTCTTCAGGCTTTTTCTTGGCCATGGCCCTGCGCATCAAATCAGACTCGGCCAGGCTAAAACCGGCCAGCTCCGAAGCAATACGCATTACCTGTTCTTGGTAAACAATAATGCCGTAGGTCTCCTTTAAAATTGGCTCTAATTTAGGGTGCAGGTATTTGATTAAAGCAGGATTTTTTTTGCGCTTAATAAAATCATCGATCATGGACATGGGACCAGGACGGTAAAGAGCATTCATAGCGATTAAATCTTCAATACGCGTGGGCTGAAGTTTACGCAGATATTCCTGCATTCCCGAACTTTCAAACTGGAAGACACCTACCGTTCGACCTTCGCCAAATAGTTTAAAAGTCAAGGGATCATCTAAGGGCGCTTCGCTTACTTTGAATTCTTTACCCAGGCGCTTACTAACCATTTTCTCTGTTTTTTGAATCACAGTCAGGTTGCGCAGCCCCAAAAAGTCCATTTTCAGCAGGCCAACCTTTTCGCTCCAGCCCATGGTCCATTGAGTGGTGATCTCACCATCCGGCGTTTTGTATAGCGGAACATAATTGGTTAAATCATCTGGCGTAATAATGATGCCGGCAGCGTGCACCGAGGTATGGCGGGCAATACCTTCCAGTGTTTTGGAATATTTAATTAATTGCTGAATTTTCTGATCGTCACTTTCAGATAATTCTTTTAGTTCAGGCACTTCCTGAAAAGCTTTTTCAAGAGGCATGGGCTTGGCGCCGGTAGGCACCAGTTTAGCAATTGTATCAGCCTGAGAAATAGGAATTTTCAGAACGCGCGACACATCACGAATCACGTTACGTGAAGCCATGGTACCAAAGGTAATAATCTGCGCTACATTTTTTCTACCGTACTTTTCGCGTACGTATTCTATAACTTCGTCCCGACGCTCCATGCAAAAGTCCACGTCAATATCCGGCATGGAAACGCGCTCAGGATTAAGAAACCGTTCGAAGAGCAGGTCGTAACGCAAAGGGTCGATTTGCGTAATGCCAAGGCAATAGGCTACAATGCTGCCGGCAGCGGAGCCGCGCCCAAGGCCAACCGGGATATCACGTTCGCGCGCAGCACGGATAAAATCCTGCACAATCAAAAAGTAACCGGCAAAGCCCATCTGCTTGATTACACCTAACTCAAACTCGATGCGTTGTTTTACTCTTTCATCTATTCGTGTGTAACGTTTTTCAGCCCCACGATAGGTCAGACGACGCAAATACTCATCGGCATCAATATTGCCCTCCGATTTAGGGATCTGAAATCTGGGCAGCAAGCGCCGATTAAATTCAATCTCCAGATCAATTTTTTCATTGATTTCCAGTGTCCGCTCCAGAACTTCCGGTTTGTCTTTAAATACTTGGTACATTTCATCGGCCGATTTCAAATAGAGCTCTTCTGTGCCATATCGCATTCGATTGGGATCGTCTCTGTCTTTACCGGTTTGCAGGCAAAGCAGAATATCGTGTGCTTCGTGATCGCCTTTTCGTAAATAATGGGTATCATTGGTTGCAATAACCGGTACGCCCATTTCCTTGGCCAGTTCGTAAATTTTAGGATAAACAGCAGCCTCATCCGGAATGTAATGGTTCTGGATTTCCAGGTAGAAATCGTCGCCAAAAATATCCTGATATTCTTCGATTAGTTTAATGGCCTTTTCTCGTTCGCCCTGCCGCAGCTTGTAAGCAATTTCGCCTTTCATGCAAGCCGAAGTGGCTATTAACCCTTCGGAATATTGACGTAAGAGTTTTTTATCAATACGCGGTTTGTAATACATGCCTTCTAAATAGGCAATGGAAGACAGTTTAAGCAAATTTTTAAAGCCGGTTTGATTTTTAGCCAAAAGTACCAAATGATAAGAAGTACTTTCGCCAGCTACCTGTTTTCTTAATGTATGGTCTTTAGGTGCAATATAAGCTTCCATTCCAATAATGGGTTTAATGCCGGCCGCTTTGGCTTCGGAATAAAACTCAAGCACCCCAAAAAGATTTCCATGATCGGTGATGGCCAGCGCCTCCATGTTCAATTCAGCTGCCCGTTGCACCATTTCTTTAATTTTGGCCGCGCCGTCCAACAAAGAAAAATGTGTATGATTGTGTAGATGAACAAAGGACAAGAGGAAAACACCCCTTTCTTGATTATTTGTTGTTTTTTAACGATTTAAAAACATTGTTTACAAAAAAATAATTTACGTTTATGACCCTTTAATTGCAAAAGAATCTCAGCACAAATTGAACGTCAATAAGCTGATGCCAAATTAAACAAGGAGAAAACGATATATGGAAAAATTCTAAATGCAAATTCCAAAATAGTCGACATCCCTGTCCTCTTCGTTTTACACGTTTGACATTTGTAATTGACTATGGGAAAAGATTTTTTTCATCAATGCTCTGCGAAACATGATTGTATTATGGAAATAAATCGTAAAAAGTTGAAGTAAAAACATCAACAAAATTCGAATATAAAATTTCGTACCTTTGATTACGAAATTTTGCCCGAAGGTATCTTATTCCGCTAAAGTAAAAGACCGGAAAATAAGGCTCACATGAAAAATTAATTGACCCTATTCGCTTTCAGCCTCAATAATTTCCAGAGCCTTATTCAGCCGGGAAAGGACTTCACTGGATGAAATCTGTGCGGCTGACTGCGTCAAATCGAGCAAAAACAAATCATAATTCCCGTTGCGGTTGGAATGGAATAAGATTTTTTGTCCATCCGGCGAAAACACAGGATGTGTATCTTCTGCCAGATTTGAAGTAAGTCGCTGTTGAGCAGAACCGTCATTATTCATTAAATAAATTTCATAATTGCCATCGCGGTCCGAGAAAAAGGTTATTTTGTCCCCGGAGGCGGAAACATCCGGTGAAACATCATTTACTCCAGGGTTATGTGTTAATTGCACCATCTCTTTGGTGCGGATATTCATTTTGTAAATGGCAAACGAGCCACTGCGATCCGAATCAAAAATCACTGTCCCCTCTTCATCGGTACTGCCAGGCATCAGACAGGGGCTACCATCATTATATTCATCTCTGGTTAAGGCCAGCTGAAAACGCCCATTGTTCTGCATGATAAAAATGTCGCTGAACATCTCATAAAACGGTACGTCACGTAGGTCATTCCTTTGCGAAACAAACACAATAAAATCACCCGAAAAAGAATATCGTGGTCGCCAATCATCAGAACCATTTTGGGTTAAATTCTCTGTTTCCCCATTGGCCAGGTCCATGATATATATATCCCTTAATTTTTGGCTGAAATCAACATCCCGATGGTCATCAACTGTGGAAGTGTAAACAATATGATGTCCATCTGGCGAAAACGAAGGGTTCTCTTCATGAGCAGGTGTATTAGTTATTTGTTCTTTAGAATTGGTCGTTAAATCCCAGATAAAAAGGTCCCAGTTGCCAGTCTCATCGGATTGGTAAATAATTTTATTACCATCTGCCGAAAAGGAACCAAAGGCTTCGTTGGCTTCAGACTGGACAACAGGCGTAACGGCAAAGGCGTCAACAAAATAGGGGGCAATCCGATCCACATAGGCATCTGCCTCAGGGCCGGACAATACGGCTTTAAACGCAATGTAAGCCCTTCTTTTATCTCCACTCTTCAGGGCAAAATCCCCATATTTGTACAGGACTTCAGCATTGTGTGGATCCAGTTTCAAGGCTTTTTCCAACGTTTTCATTGCTTCTAAGGTATGGCCGTTTTCAAAATAAATATCGGCTAACTGTTCGCGGTAATCCATTGTATTTGGATTTTCTTTGATCTTTTCCTGAAGGTCTTTAATTTTAGCCTTAAGCTGTACGTCCACTTCAACACCAGCAGTTCCACCAGCACCAGCAATTTCTTTTTTTGATCCTGAACAGGAGAACAAAAATGCTGTTAAAAATAAAGCAACGATCAAAAGATTAATTCTAAACATGGCCGCTCCTCATTGTATCTGTTTGATACGTTTTTCGGCATCTTTTTTCAAAACTAAATCAATTCCTGGTCGTTTGATGATTTCTTTGTACATGCGAATAGCATCATCAATACGCCCTAATTTTTCATAACATTGTCCGGAGTAATACAAAGCGCTGGCTTCCCATTGCAATTTCGTCTTTTTAGATAGCAAAGGAATTTTCACAAATTCTGCGATAGCCTCTTCGTATTGGCCGGCTCTGAGTAAGGCCTCGCCAATGTAAAACTGAATCTCCGGCTCGCGTTCGGCATCGGCTTCTGACTTAATCGATTTTAGATAATCGACCGCATTCTGGAATTGGTTTAGATTAATATATGCCCGGGCAATAATTATTTTTTTATCCAACCTGTCTTTAGCTTCAGGAAATTTTTCAAGATAACTTCGTGCCATGGCCTGGGCCGCATCCCAAAAGCCTGTCAGCGAATAGACTTTAATTAAATTAGACATGATATTGGCTTCTAAAGGACACGCTTGGCAAAACTCCAGAGCCTTTTTAAACATGGCGATGGCATTGTCATATTTTTCCGATCGGAAATAGATGGTTCCCAGCGTATTGTAAACGCCGGGCAACTGATCGCTATTCGGATATTTGTCAGGGAATTCGGTTAATATCTTTAAAGCGTCTTTATGTTTGTTCTGTGTAATTAAAATTAAAGCCAAAAAGTAATCGGCATCATCAACAAAATCGGATTTTTTGTATTTTTTCTTCACCCGTTTAAAATAATTTTCCGCTTTTTTGAAATTTTTCTGCAAGCGGTGATAATTACCCAATTCAATGTAAAATTGAGCCTGGGCGTTTTGCCGATTCTTGTAATTCTTTTTGTAGGCAGCGATCAATTTTTCAGCCTGTGTAATATCGCCTTTGCGGATTAACGACAGAATGTACTTTTGTTCGATGGTGGCTTTTAACTCGGCATCTTTTACATTACTTAAAACCTGCTGATAATAGGCAGCCGCATTGGCATAATCCCCTTCCAAAAAGTAAATATTGCCTGCTCCCACAACCGCTTTTGTAAACAGCGCAATATCCTTATTACTTACAGCCTTAAAATTCTCTTTGGCTAAAAAGTACTTTCCGTTACTCAATAAAATTTCGCCGGCATTAAAATGCGCCTGGTCGGCAAAAGTACCATGCGGTTCAACCAGTAGATACAATTTGTAAAAACGCAGGGCTGCGTTAGCATTACCATCAAACCTGAAGGCTTCGGCAAGGTAAAAGATGTTATTGACAATCGTTTCGTTTTCAAACTCCCGCAATAAAATAAAGTCATCCAGGAAAGGCGATTGGATGTTGTTGGAATAAAATGCAATAGCTCGTTTGTAATGGCCGGCTTTCAGGTAAATTTCGCCCATGCGTTGTTTTAGTTGTTCCAGTCTGGCAGAATAGTAGAAGTATGTTTGAAATTGCTCGAACAATTCGATCGCTTCTTCATACTTAGCCTGATTAATGTAAAGATCAATCAAATCTGTAATAGCCAATGAAGCTTCATGGGAGAACATAAATCCTTCAATAATTTGCCGGTAAACGGCCTGAGCATCCTGTGGATTTTTTTCATGGATTAAGCGTGCGTAGTTTAGCAGGTATTGAGGATATTGATCGGATTGTCTGAATTGTTCAATTAAAATTTTAAAGTATTTAGCGCTTTCATTGACCTGGGACGAATCAAAGGCCAGATCGATGGCTAATGTACGCAACCACTCTTCTTTTAAAGAGCTGTTGGGATATTTATTTATCAAAGCCTCCACAAACCGTTTTTCGGTTTGCGAGCCAGCCGAATCAGGTTTAATGGCCGTTTTAACCAGCAACCAGGCGCTTTCATCCGGGCGTGAACAGCTTTCAACATTTTCCATGGCTTTTTTAAACTGTTCGTGCGCCAACTGCAAGAACTGATTATTTTGCCCCCCTGTAAATATTTGATAATCATATTGTTTGAGATAGGTTTTGCCTAAAAAGTAATACAAATCTCCTTTTTTTTCAGAACCGGCGTCCAGCGCCTTTAGAAAATTCTCTTCAGCTTTCTGGTAATTTTTCAGATCATAAAAATACAGCTTACCCAATTCAAACAGCAGATTAGCCTTTTCTTCCGGCTGACTTTGGAAGGAAACACTTAACAATTCAGCCAGATGATTTAAAGCTAAATCTTGATTGATAATCTTAAAACTTTCAAGAAAGTCCCTGTGTTTCTGTGCCTGCTCGACAAAAGGCGACGCCTGAAATTCGTGAATCAGCTTATTGAAATAATAGGCAGCCTGGTTAAAATCAGCCAAATTTTCTTTAGCCAGAGCAAAATAGAAAATGAGATCATCCTTCTCCGGGTATGGTTCAGGAGCTAAGATAAAGGGCTGGCAAATATTAACAATTTCAACCCACTGGTTCTTTTTGCTTAATATCTTTACCAGGCGCAAGGTTAAACTGGCTTTTTCGGTGATGGTCTTTTCTGCCGTCAATTTTTGATAAATAAATGAAGCTGCTTGCTGGTAATAACGAATGTTTTCTAAAAAATCGAGATAAAAATCAACCGCCTGCTGATAAACCGCAGATTTTTCCAATTCTGAATTCTGTAGAGCAACCTTTAACAACTCAGCCGCTTCCGAAATAAAATTTTGTTTTTGGTAACTAAGGGCCCGCTTCAGTTGAAGAATAAATTTTAACGAATCATCTTTTGTTTTTACAGCCTGGTAAGCGGTTTGCGCCTTATTGTAATCGCCGGAAAGGTAATAAACGTCTCCCAACAAATATTGCAATTTATTTTTAAACGTGGCCTCTCTGGTCAAGGCTATTTGTTTTTCGAGTAGATCGATAGCCGATTTGTATTCCTGAGTCTGGATCAAAATAGCGCTTAAATGAATGGTTGCCTGAGATGCTACCCGGCTTTTGGGGTGCAACTGAATGGCTTGCTGAAAATCCTGTTTGGCTTTGTCAAGCAAGCCTAACAAATTGTTGATTTTGCCCTGAATCAGGTAGGCTTCAGCCAAAATGCTGTCTTCTTTGGATTGTACTTCAAAAGCTTTTCGCAAAAAGGAACGCGCATCATTCATTTGCCCCAATTCAAAACTGACGGCAGCTTTTTTAACCAGGGCAGGAAAGTACTCTTTAGAATCCGAAT
>JAGHBR010000304.1 GCA_021160885.1 Caldisericaceae bacterium | reverse complement strand
TTGCTGACCTACGTCGTAAAAAATCGTTTCCAGCTGACCTTTTTCAAACCAGTTTTGCAAATATTGAATGAGTGGCGAGGGATTGCGCCAGGAGTAACCGCCTCGCGCCATGTAGGGATTACACAAAGGAATCACCTGGTAGAGGAAACGGGCTTTTTCAATTAAGTCGGCAGGCAGCTTTTGATTTTTTTCCAGATAAGCGCTAAAAGTCTCTTCATTTTCCAGCGCCTCAGGCTCATCTATATCAAAAATCAGCTGCCGGTACAGTTGAGTCAGGCGATCATCCTGAATTGGATGGCCAATGTGAAAATTGACCCGCTCTTCGTCTTTTACCGGAGCAGCGGCAGTGGCTTCGCTGATTTCTGAAACTTTGGCCGCTTTTAAAGGTTTTAGCTGGAAAAAATCTTTAATCATTTGTTTGTTCTTTGTTGATTTAAACCTCTAGTTCAAAAGGTAACGGCAAAATGCTTCGGATTAAAAAGAATTGAGGAGGAGATAAAGACGGAGTTTAAAAAAAGTCTCTCAAGGAGCAAGAAACTCCATGAAGATCCCTCCCCAAATTCAAACGGCATTTTTTAACAAACCATTACTTTTTGCCGGCTGTTGATTGAAGCGCTTTTTGTAACGTTTGTTCAATGATTTCTAAAAGATTAAATCCTTTTTGTGAATCGGCACCACTTAATGAAACCACGGTTCTGGCGTTTTTCAACTGTTGGCTGGCTTCCGCCAGACGGGCAATTTGCGGTGACAGTAAAATGAGTTCCGGATGTTCTTCAAATACTTTCAGTTCCTGTTGCTCGACTTCCAGTTGTAAGCGGCGTCGTTCCAGCTCCTGTTCCACCTGGTAGCGGGCCAGTTCGGCCTCTCGCTGCTGTTCTTCTTTTTTTAGCTCCAGTTGCTTTATTTGTAGTTGATGTTCCAGCTCATTAATTTTTTGATCGGTTTCAAAGCGGTAGCGACTGGCTTCCAGCCGTGCCTGTTGATTAACTTTTTCTGTTTTTTCACGAATACGGGCTGCTTCCTGCTGCTGCAACGCTTCAGCGATTTCGCTGTCCAGCGGTTCAATCAATTGAATACTGATGCCGACCAGTTTTAAGCCCAATTGCTCGGCTTCTTTGGTTAGATTTTTTTGTAAGTAGTCCTGCAATTCTTTGGGTTTTAATTCTTCGATTTCCAGCGACTGGCAATAACTGGCCGTTAATGACTGGACAAACAGAGCCAGTTCTTTGCTGGCTTTTTGTACCAGTTCTGGATTCCATCCCCCGGTGCGTACCAGTTCGCTCAGGCGCTCAACATCAGCAGCCGTGGTCATGGTCAATTTTACCTTGATGGGCAATTTACCGCGCGCTTCGCTTTCAAATTCCAGTACCGAAGAATGAATGGTGGCCGGCACGGCCAGGCTAAAATGCCGGGGGTAAAAGCGCGCTTTACGCTGAACAATCTTGCCATGTACGTCTGCTAAAACAATCTGATCTGGCTTGCGGACGCGAAATTCAAAAAGAATAAAGAGAATCAGAACAAAAAGCAGCAGGGCAATGAGGGAAACAATGGTCATTTTGTTCTCCCAATTTTTATGTTTTTAACTCAACTAAAATCCAGGGCCTGGGCAAATGAATTTTGCCTGCCGGTTGTGCGAAATATTTAAAATTTCTGGCAGAAAAGCAATTTTATTTTTCAAGAAATTGCAAAAACTTGAATTTAAATGCGGGGAATTATTTTAAAATTTATTTGTTTACTAAGTTAACGACTTTAGGTCTTTAATAAATTGAGTCATAGGACGAACATATTTTTTCATGCCAGGATGCTTTAAAGCTTTGTGTAAACGAGGGCTGTCATCCGGTAGATAAAGAATGGCTCTATGGCTTCCAATTTCTGTAATTTTATTATCAGATAAATCTTTATCATAAGTTAATACATGCCATAGTTCACGTATTTTATGACGGTTCAACAAATCAATGTCAGTAGTATAGGCTTGCTTCCATCGTTCGCGTAAAGTTCTTTTACAAGAAATACCTATTAGCCAGCCATCTCTGGTTTTGATCCATTTGTCAATTTCAAGGCCAGTTGTAAAGTGTTCAGGCGCATGAGTTGCTTTAACACCAAAGTGATCAAGAATAATACTTGTAATGCCTTCAACGCCACGCCCAGCTCTTCCTTTGCGTTTTTGAGCAATTCTTCTTTCAAATTCTTGACAGAAAGCAGTTAAAACAATATTTAATTCTTTTTCGCTTAAAAATTTCGCCAGATCTGTTTTTAAAAATTCAAAAGATTTAACAATCTCTCTACGTTCAGCCATTACACAACCTTTTGTACCGATCTCATCTAAAATATTAATGATATTTGCGAGCCCTTTTTCTGCTTTAGTCTCTAATAAAGATTTGGCTATTGATCTCACAAAACTATCATCATCATTAGGAATCGATTTCAATGCCATATTAATAGGAACCATAATTTTTTCACAAGTTAAAGCAAAGATTCTAAAATCTTGTAAAGTTAATAACATTGGTGTCAAATCTTCAATCAAATTTGTTAAAGCCCTAAATTTGCTAGTAGCCGGATTTCTTTTATCTAAAAGGATTTTCCGAATTGTATTGAGTAAAATTTCAATTTGGAAATTTTCTTCTTCCTTTTGAAAATTTTTAGAAAGTAGAAGAGTAGTAAGGGCTTTTGAGATGTTTAGCATAATTTCAGAATTATTACCAATGGCACCATATTTATCAGAATTAATTAACATTCTGGCAAACCAATAAACTTTTTCCCAGGGGTTTTCCAAAATTTCTTCAAATTCCGAAAAATTTTCCAATTTTATACTTCCTTAGGGATAAAATGCAGAATAAATTCAAATGTTGTTCCCATAGTTATATAATTAGAGGGCCAGCCGAAAATACCAACTTTATTAACAATATTCGTTCGATCCCAAATAATCGTATTTCTCAGTTTGTAACCGGCCTTACTAAGAGCATTAATAATTGCAATATGAATAGGAATTCGTTCATTTTCCCACCACATGTCAGCAACATTTATTACACAGTGCCCTTTAGAGCTTAATAAAGGGAGTAAATTTTTATAAATTAATGAAATTTGATTCTCGTATTCTTCCAATTCAAGTATTCCCAAATCCCTTTTATCTTGACTGTATTGTTCAATTTTATTGAATTGGTCGTTTTTTCGGTGATCACTTCGCCTGCTTTTATTTTTTCTTTTACGATTTAATAAATTGGCGTAAGGGGGGGAAGTTAAAATTAATTTTACGGTATTTTCTTTTAAATAATTTTTAATATTGCGGGCGTCATCACAAATAGATATTTGTTTTGTTTCATTGAATAAAGAATTTTGAGAAAGCCTTGTTTTACTAAGCTTTACATATTCGGCATTCAAATCAAATCCAACAGCATTTCGGTTTAAATCTCTTGCTGCAATCAGTGTGGTTCCACTACCTACAAATGGATCTAAAACCAACTCCCCCTGATGGGTAAAAAGTTCAATGCAACGCTTAGCCAAAGCAATGGGGAAAGTGGCGGGGTGTAGATTCTTGTCACGAATATCACGTTTTTCATAGTTGAACTGCCAAACACCAATTTGGTTTTTAATCCATTCTTTGGCTGTCAAACAATTAAGGTGGTTGTCCGGACAATTACAAGTCTTTTTGTAGCCAATATCTAGAAAAAGTTGTTCTTCTATATTTAATTGCTTTACAGCTTCCATTTTCCCTCAATTATTTCTTAATCTTGTTAAAAGATAAAGGAAAAAAAGCAATGGTTCAAAAATTATTTCCAAATTCCCGGGATCCTGGTTCCACATTTGGGGCATTTGTCATTCACAATATTCATTTCTCTTATTAAAAATCCTGTTCTGGCAACTAGCAATTGGCCGCAGTCAGGGCAATAGGTGTTTTCTGCGCTGTGGCCCGGCACGTTTCCGATGTAAACATATTTTAATCCTTCGGCATCGGCAATGGCCTTGCAGCGTTCCAGAGTAGAAACCGGTGTTGGCGGCAGAT
Source organism: Caldisericaceae bacterium (assembly GCA_021160885.1). Taxonomy (GTDB): domain Bacteria; phylum Calditrichota; class Calditrichia; order Calditrichales; family Calditrichaceae; genus Caldithrix. The sequence goes on along the minus strand of JAGHBR010000304.1, from coordinate 2,293 downwards.
TTTTCAGCAGGTATTGCGGGTAAAAACGAGTAAAGTGAATGGGCACCTCTGCGCCTAAAAATTCTTTGACAAATTGTGACAGATCGCGGATTTCTTTTTCACTGTCATTTAAGGTCGGTACCACCAGGTAGACGATTTCCAGCCAGGTGCCCTGTTCCACAATAGTTTGCATTGCTTCCAGAACCGGTTTCAGCTCGCCGCGTACAATCTCACTGTAATATTTTTGACGAAAGGCCTTCAAATCCACTTTGATCGCATCCACCACTTTGCACAATTCTTTTAAAGGCTCTTTCTCAATAAAACCGGCTGTTATGACCACACTTTTTACATCTTTCTGTCGACCAGCCATGGCAGTGTCGAACATGTATTCGTAAAAGATGGTTGGTTCGCTGTAGGTGTAGGCGATGGACTGGGCCCGGTAATCGCCAGCCATTTCGGCAATTTTGTCCGGCGGCAGGTAATAGCTATCAACCTGTTCCGGGGTGACCTGGGAAATTTGCCAGTTCTGGCAAAATTTACAGTTCAAATTACAGCCGGCCGTGGCAATGGAAAAGGCCATGCTGCCCGGCAAAAAGTGGAACAGCGGTTTTTTTTCGATGGGGTCCAGATGGTAGGTGCAGGGCCGGGCGTAAACCAGTGTGTAGTATGTACCACCACGATTTTCGCGCACTCCGCAATAGCCGCGCTCATGATCATCAATCACACATTCGCGCGGGCACAGTTTACAACGAACTTGCTTGTGGGATAGTTTTTCGTAAAAACGCGCCTCACGCACAAATCGTTGATCGTTACCAGCGGCCTTGAGTGAACTGCCTTTGGGGAAGGGCAAGGCAGGCAAACCCAGCATAATGCATGCTGAACCTGCCGCTGTTAAAAACTGGCGGCGTGTAAACTTTTGCTTTTTGTTGGGCAAGCTATCAATGTAACTTTTCATCTTCCACCATCTTTAAAGATAAATGGTCTCTATTTTTTCTTTATGAACGAACCCCAATCGATGTTCCGTATCTCCGGCGGTAATAATGTAGTGTGGCTCGCGATTTTCCTGCTTTAATGGAGGCAATCCCTTTTGTTTACGCTTTTCTTCAATGATCTGCCAGGCAATGCAATCAATGGCCACCCGATCCTGCCCCACAATAAGCCCGGCAAAAGGCCAGCGCCACTGTGGTTGAAAGGCCGGCCCACCATGGTACTGCGCTTCTAAGGCGTCAACGATTGTTAAACGTATTTTTTTTCTGAAAACCGGAAAAGCATTAACATCGGCAATGTAGGGATCGCCAGTATTTAAATGGTACTTATTGGGATTGTGAATGGCACCAAACATGTTTTTCAAAGCTACAGAAATGCCTGCAATGCTATGGTCTCGCAATACGGGCAAATTGATGATGCCGTCGCAATAATCGGTTACAATACGGCTGACCAAGCTGCCCGCCTGGCCAAAGACCTGCAGCCTCGGATGAAAACCAGCCAGATCGTTGCCAAAACATTTTACCTGCCGACCTCGTGAACGAATCTGAAATTTACATTCTTCCAAATCTTTGTTTAGACGATCCCAGATAATTATGTTGTAGGGCTTAATGCCTGCCTCCTTGAGTCGTTCAACCACGGCATCCACCAGTTCACGATGGGTCGAGCCGGTGCCAGACAGACAGTTAACCTTCAGCCCAATGACTTCGTCCGGCTGAACAACCTTTTGCCATGCCTGTAGCGGATTGTCGCAATCAAAATACGCCTGCATGGCTTTATCTAACAGGGCTAATAGTTGGTCGCTTTGCACCTGATGTCTGTTCACCACAGCCGGATTCTGAGCAATGACGACTTTGGCTTTGGCATTGGAGCCGGCCAGAGCATACTTCCGGCCCAGCCAGAAGCCGCTGTTTAGTAAAAAACTTTTTTTAAGGAAAATGCGCCTGTTCATAGTTTGCTCCTGTTTCACCTTAAAAATAACACAACAAAAGAACCTAATCAAATTAAAGAGCGGAATAAATTAACCGATGATTCTTATTGTCTTAAAAATCAAGAAATCTTTGATTTTAATGTGTTTTTTTTTAAATTGCGCTTTTTAAAATAAGTTTAAAAGGAAGCATTTGTGAAAGCAAATCCGACATCCCTGTTTTTAGCGCTCATGTTAACGGCTCTGGTAGTGGTAGCTGGTTATTTAATTTTATCTGATCCTTTTTCCGGAGCATCATTGGCACAAAGTGGCCAGACGGTGATTCAGCATAATCAAAATCACCAGGCCATAAATCTGTATTTACAAAATTGTGCCGAATGCCATGGAGCAATGGGGCAGGGC
>JAGHBR010000457.1 GCA_021160885.1 Caldisericaceae bacterium | reverse complement strand
TGCCAGATTTGCAGGTTCTGCAGTTATTCAAAGGAAAATTAAGGTTTTCGTACAATGCATTTAAAAAAAATAAACGTTAATCTCTTTTTACTATTTATTTTTTGGTTTACTATTGTAAATAGGGCTCAGTCGACGTCTCACCTATCAGAAAAGGTCTTCGACGATCGACAGGTTGCCATAATTGAAATCGAAATCGAAGCGCAATATCTGGATTATTTGTTCAATCCGGACAACGCGCAGAGCGATTCGCTCTTTCCCTGCACGGTTCATTTCCGCAATGTTTTTTTCGACACCACCATTGCCAACGTTGGTTTTAGACTGCGTGGGAATACCTCTCGTAATGCGCAAAAAAAATCTTTTAAATTGTCTTTCAATACTTTTGAAAAAGGTCGCAAGTTTGCCACTCTGGAAAAACTGAATTTAAATGGCGAGCACAATGATCCCTCCATTATTCGCAGCAAGTTATGTTGGGATTTCTTTCGAAAAATCGATTTACATGGTAGTCAGGCAGCCCATGCCGCCCTTTACATCAACGGCGCTTACTACGGCCTTTACATTATGGTTGAACATGTAGACGAACAATTTCTGAAAAAATACTTTGACTACGCGAATGGGAATTTATGGAAATGTTTGTGGCCGGCCGATTTAACCTACCGTGGCGACGAACCATCCAATTACTACCCTTATTTTGATGAAGAACGACCCTACCAGCTTAAAACCAATGTACAAAAAATGGATTACCGGCCCCTGGCTCGTTTAGCCCGCATCTTAGAAAAAACACTGGACGAACAACTGGTCGATTCTCTGGTTTCATTCATGGATATTAAAGATGTCTTAAAATATTTTTCCACCAATCTTTTAACTGGCTCCTGGGATGACTACTGGTCCCTAATGAACAACTATTACCTTTACTATGATTTTCGGGCAGGCAAAATGCACCTGATCCCTTATGATTACGACAACACGTTTGGTATTGATTTTTTTGGCATTGACTGGGCAGAGGCCAACATTTACCACTTCCCGAAAGTTAGCGATGGGCCTCGCCCTTTAGCTGAACGAATTATGGCACATCCGACGTTACGCAATCTTTATTCGCACTTTCTGCAATTTTATCGTGACAGCGTTTTTGCCCCCTACCTCTGGTTAAATCGGATTGATTCTCTAAAAGATCGGATTACGCCTTTTGCACAACAAGACACTTTTTACCATAAGGATTATGGCTTTACCTTTCAGGATTTTGAGAATTCATACGGAAACAGTCATTACGAAAACCAGCACGTCAAATATGGCCTTAAAGAGTTCATCTGGCGTCGTTACTACACGGCAGGTTCTCAGTTAGAATTCTTACCCGCCAAACCTGTTGTTTACCAGGTTGATATTGAACCACCATTGCCGGCAGCGAATGATTCCATTAGAATTAACGTGTTGGCTTTTGGTTACCCGCCAATCCAAACAATGGAATTGATTTTGCAGCGAGGCAATTCAACAAACTGGGAGGTTTGTCCGTTTTCAAAAGCAAACAATCCCGGTTCTCTAAAAATAGAAGATCATGATCGCTGGTCGGTCAAGATTTCTCCTTTATTGGAAACCGGCGTTGCTTTTTTTCAAATCAAAGCCACCAACAGTCAGGGACAAAGCACTTACTACCCCGCTCGGGGTGGATTGAAAATTACTACCTCTACCTACCAGGTTTCAAATCTGAAGCTGAATGAATTGCTGGCTAAAAACGACCAATCGAATGTGGACCCGGCCGGAGAATACGATGACTGGCTGGAAATATTTAACAACGGAACAGACAAGATAGAATTAGCCGGTCTCTATTTGACCGATGATCCTCAAAATCTGACTAAATGGCGATTTCCGGACACAACCAGCGCTTTAGCGGGCGGCGCTTTTCGCGTCATCTGGTGTGATGAAGATGCCGGGCAGCAAGGTTTGCACGCCTCTTTTAAATTAGCGGCCTCAGGCGAATTTTTAGCCCTGGTGGCCGCTGATGGACGAACCATTTTAGATTCGCTCAGCTTTGGAGCGCAGCAAGCCGACCAATCCCTGGGACGATATCCGGATGGATTTGGAAACTGGCAAACCATGCTGCCAACCCCTGGTAAAAGCAATTTACCAACAGCTGTCGAAACAACAACCATAATGGCAAAAGATTTTCAATTACAAATATTCCCCAATCCTTTTAATGCCCGGGCCACTATTAAATTTTACTTGCCTGCCAGTGAAAAAATAAGCATGACTATCTATGATTTAAAGGGAACGTGTGTCTGGAAAAATAAGCCGTCCCTTTTGCCTGCCGGCTGGCATCAAACGATCTGGCAGGGCAAAAATGAGTTTCAACAGCCAGTCGCTTCCGGCCTTTACTTTTTAGTGGTCAAGGGACAGGCATTTTCCTTATGTAAAAAATTAGTGCTATTAAAATAAAGCCGCAATCATTCGATTTTTCCGATTGAACTGAAATCAGAAAAAATGGTAAAACCTATTGAACTTTAACTTTAAGATAGCGGAGTTTTAATATGATTGAAAAAAAATTGATTGTCGTGGGTGATCGGGTTTTGATTCGTCCGGATGAAACGAAATCCAAAACATCGCATGGCCTGTATTTACCACAAGGTGTGCATGAAAAAGAAAAAGTACAGGCGGGTTTTGTGGTTAAAGTAGGTCCCGGCTATCCAATGGCTGATCCGGGAAATCTTTCGGATGAGCCCTGGGAAGAAAGACAAACCGAACCACGTTACATTCCATTGCAGGCCGAGGAAGGGGATTACGCCATTTTTATGCGCAAAGCAGCCATCGAAGTGGAAATCGATGATCAGAAATACGTCATTGTTCCGCAGTCGGCCATATTGTTACTGATCAGGGAAGAGCTGATTCCGCCCTCTCTGGACGAAGACCTGGAAGACATAGATGATTAAGTGTAAAAAAGGCCGCCATTTCATTTAATCGATTATTTTAAAAGGTGACATTAATGCAACGTTTGCTTTTCTTTTTAGCGGTTACAACCATTTTTATTGTACTGACTTTTGTGGTTCGTTTCTTAATGCGCCAGGCCAATAAAAAAATCTGGCAAAAAAGGTGGCTCGATAAAGCTGCTTTTCATTATCCATATTTGTTTTTGTTGTCACTGGTATTAATGATTTTGAGCGCCTCTTTGGCTCGTCAATCCCTGATGATGAAGGTTTCAATTACTCTGGGATTTATTTTTCTTTTACTCAGCATCACCTTACTTTTGTCTTTTTTAGCCGTATTTGCTTTTTATTTTGGTTTTAAGCTATGGCCCAAAATTAACAAGAACACCAGGCCTTTTTCTTCGGAAAGGCGCCGCGCCTTAAAGGTAACAGCTTCGGTAGCGCCAATTCTTTTATTGGGTACATCCGTCAGGGGATTTGCCGGGGCATTCAGTAAAGTTCAAATACCTGTAATCTCGTTTCATTTCAAAAATTTACCGACCGCATTTGAAAATTTCCGCATTTTACATTTAAGCGATTTGCATTTAGGTTACTATTTTAATTTAAAAGAATTGGAAAATCTGATCGGTGAATTAATGAGACAGAATTACGATCTGGTTCTAATTACCGGAGACTGTGCCGACAATGTCAATCAACTGGCTGACGCCCTGCACCTGATCGACCAGATTCCAACCCGGCTGCCTAAATTTTTTTCTCTGGGCAATCATGAATATTTTCGTGATTTTCCGCGTACGTTAAGAATTTTAGAGAAAAGCAACATTCAACTATTGCGTAACGAAGCCGTAACACTAGTGCACAATAGCAGCAAAATGCGTTTAATCGGCATTGATGATCCTGTGTACATGGGGCGCGAAATCACTTCTTTTTTAGCCAAATTTCTGCGTAAGGCTACCAATGGAAACGAAGTAGAATCGTTCAATTTGTTGATGTCTCACCGGCCGCAGGCCCTAGATCTGGCGCCGAATTTCGGAGTTGACCTTGTGCTTGCCGGACACACGCACGGCGGACAGGTTGGGTTTAACGGGCGCAGTGTTTTCGAAAACTGGGGCCTTCACAAATATTTGTGGGGCAAATACCAGAAAGGTAACAGCCAGCTTTACACCTCGGCCGGGGTTGGCCATTGGTTTCCATTCCGCCTTGGCTGCCCACCGGAAGCCCCGGTAATAAAATTGAAACAGGGCTGAAACCTGAAATAAATGGTTCATTCACCATTATTCTAATTTTGTCGCACTAAAGTACTAGATCTTCCGAAGAAAGTCTAATGAGCTAAGATGTACAAGACGCGTAATAAATATTCTGTTGTTGCCTAAAAACTTGCTTTTAAATGAACAATCATTTATTTTTGAACCATGCGTGTTAAAGATGAAAATAAACAGGAAGCCATTTTTCGGGCGACGATTAAGTTAGTCAACGAAATCGGTTTGGTAGCCAGTTCCGTGGCTAAAATCGCCCGCGAAGCCAGAGTCTCGCCGGCTACCATTTACATTTACTACCAGAACAAGGAAGACTTGTTGGTCTCTACCTATTTGCGCATCAAACGGGAAATGGGTCAGGCCATGCTGCAAAACTTGAACACTGACCAGCCCCTGCGCGATATTTTTCGCCAGGCCTGGTTTGCCATGTTTGACTTTTTTAAGAGCCATCAGGATTATTTTCGCTTTGTCGATCAGTTTTCCAATTCGCCTTTCATCAGTAAATTGGAGACGAAGGAAGTTGAAGATGCATTTGGACCGCTAATGGCCCTGGTGCAAAAAGGCATTGAACAAAAGATCATTAAAAACGTAAATCTAAATCTTTTAGCGGTTTTCTTGTTCTATCCTATTTACACGCTGTCCAATGCCCGTTTGTGTCCGAACTGGAAACTTGACGAAGCGAACATCGATCAGGCCTTTTCCATGGCTTGGGATGCCATTAAATTGTAAAAATTTTTTACTTTTTTAATGAATGAATATTCATTTTAGGAGATACAATGCATTTTAGAGATTTTATCAGCTCGGTCATGTTCAGCGTCCTGTTGAACCTGATGATCCTGAATCTGATTTTTGGCGTTCAACGTGCTTTTTCCAGCCAAAACCTAAATGAACAAACTCTGGAGTTATTGATGCGACCATCCATAAAAAAAGAAGGTAAATTTTTAAACTACCATCAGGAACGTAATCCAACCATGGTGAAAGGTTTTAAGTTGATGTGGAAATTTTTGTTCAGTGACAACCAACGAAAGCCAAAACAAAAACTGTCCGTACAACCGGTTAATCTCGAAATTTTTAAACAAAACAGCAAAGACTATTTAAGCAGTACCTGGTTAGGGCATTCTTTTTTAATGATCAATGTTGACGGTTATCGTTTGTTAACCGATCCTGTTTTCGAAAAAAAAGTTTCCTTTTTCGGTCCCAGCCGCTACAATGGCGAAGTTCCCATAAAACCGGATTCATTGCCCGAAATCGACCTGGTGCTCATTTCGCACAACCATTACGATCACTTAAATAAATTCAGCATCAAAGCTTTGCAGCACAAAGTAAAGTGGTTTTTAACACCGCTGGGCGTAAAAAAAATTCTGGTAAATTGGGGCATGCCACAGGAAAAAGTGGTGGAACTGGACTGGTGGCAAAGCTGGAACTTCAACGATGAATTACAAATCGTATTTACGCCCACGCAACACTTTTCTGGTCGCAATTTTTTTGATCGCAATGAAACTTTGTGGGGTTCGTTCGTGGTAAAGGGCCCGGTACACAAAATTTTTTACGGTGGCGATTCCGGTTATTTCGACGGGTTCAGGGGCATCGGTCAACAGTTTGGACCGTTCGATTTAACCTTTCTGGAATGCGGAACTTACAACGTAAAGGATTGGCCGGATGTACACATGCTGCCCGAACAAACCGTGCAGGCTCATCTGGATTTGGGTGGCAAAATTTTACACCCCATTCATTGGGGAACTTTTAATCTGGCCTTCCATCCCTGGAATGAACCCATGGAACGCGTCAGCAAAGCAGCTACTCAATATGGCGTGCGTTTAGCCACGCCCATTGTGGGACAATCGGTCATTTTCCCCGACCAAATTCCCAATGAAGCCTGGTGGCAAACAGGTGAACAAGAAGAAATGAAACGTGCATTAAATTACTAAAACCGCAGAACCACGACTAAAATTCGCAGTTAGCACTGGCGAATCATTTTGAACCTTGAATTTACGAATCCTTAAAAAAAATCATTAAGAATGTCGTTCCGGCGCACGCATGTCATTACCGCGAAAGCGAGAATTCCTGATTTTTTCAAAAGTTTCTTAATTTCAGAACATGCAGAAGATCAAATTTACTTACGGTTAAACCTTGTGATACTGTTTTAACTTTATGGAGTCCTTTTTAGTTCTTAAAATGTTTTTCATTTCATCAATCACCAAAAAATAGTTAAATTAACCGTAATTGGTAATATATTAGGAGAAGGGAATCATGAAAAAAATCTATCTAATTATTTTCTTCAATTATTTAATTTTTAGCGCTGCCAGCAGCCAGAAGCTGTCCGATTACAGCCAGTTTGTTGACCCTTTTATTGGTACAGGTTCAATGGACAGTCTCAGCCTGTCCGGTAGCAATTTTCCTGGTGCCGTATTTCCCTGGGGACTTGTTCAACTCAGTCCGGACACGCGTGATAATCCGGAAGAGCCTTGCAGTGGTTACGACTATGCAGATACGATCATTGTCGGGTTTAGTCATACGCATTTGAGCGGAACCGGCGTTGCTGATCTTTTCGACTTTTTGGTCATGCCTTATCAGGGGGCACTTTGCTGGCAAGCGGAAGGAACTAAAGAAAGCCCTGGGTACCAGTCGCCATTCAGTCATAAAAACGAACAGGCTAAACCAGGTTATTACCGGGTACTTCTGGATCGTGATGGAATCCTGGCGGAATTCACTGCCAGTGAACATTGCGGTCTCCACAAGTACACAACGACCAGCAACGATTCGCTGCACTTGATGATAGATTTGGACCATTCTCTGGACAAGAAGCGACCCTATTGGGTCTGCCGATTAATTAATGCCCAGGTTCGGATTGTGAATGATTACACCATAGAAGGCTATCGTATTATTACTGGCTGGGCGCCATTGCGTAAAGTTTACTTTAGGGCTGAATTTTCGCGACCTTTTGTTGATAGTCATGTGTTGGCGGGAAATCAGATTTATCGCAATGAACCGATAGCCAACCATCCACATCTGAAAATGAATCTTACTTTTCCACCAGCTAATGGTGAGCCGCTGATGGTTAAAGTCGGCCTTTCTACAGTCAGCTACCAGGGTGCTCGTTTAAATTTGCGTAAAGAAATTCCCAATTTCGATTTTGAGCGCGTATTGAAAGGTACCAGACAGGCCTGGAATAAAGCTCTTTCTTGCATGGAAATCGATGCGCCCTCTAAACAAAAGACCATTGCCTACACCGCATTGTATCACTTGTTTATTCATCCCAATAATCTGGCTGATGTGGATAGCAGTTACCTGAATGCTCAGTTTGAGCAAAGAAAAGCGCCCGATGGCAAACATTACAGTACTTTTTCGCTTTGGGACACTTTCCGTGCTGCACATCCTTTATACACTATTTTGTACCCGCATCTGGATGTACAATTCATCAATTCCATGCTCAGGCAATTTCGTGATTATGGCTACCTACCCGTCTGGCAATTGTGGGGCACGGAAACGTATTGCATGATTGGCAATCATGCTGTGCCGGTCATTGCTGATGCCATGAAAAAAGAATTGCCAGGAATTGATTACCAGTATGCCTTTCAGGCAGTTCGAGCTTCGTTGACAACAGATCACCGCAATGCGCCTTTTAATCTGCTGGAAAAATTCGGTTACATTCCGGAGGATTTGCAAAGCCAGTCTGTTTCTTTGACACTGGAGATGGCCTATGACGACTGGTGCGCGGCACAAATGGCACATCAGCTTGGGTATGAAAAAGAGAGCAAACATTTCCTTCGTCGATCTACTTTCTATAAAAACCTGTTCGATAAAAAAACGGGGTTTTTCCGAGCACGCAATGCACAGGGGCAGTGGATAGAACCTTTTTCACCGCTAAAATACGGTGGAAATGGCGGCTATCCTTTTACAGAAGGTAATGCCTGGCAATATCTATGGTTTGTGCCACACGACGTGCCTGCTTTTGTGCAACTAATGGGCGGTGAAGAAGCTTTTGTGTCTAAACTCGATGAGTTCTTTACTCTGGAAGCACGCCCTGAAGACGTGAATGGTAATGCGTCTGGTTTTATCGGACAATATGCCCATGGCAACGAACCAAGTCACCACATTGTTTATCTTTACGATTTTGTGGGCCAGCCCTGGAAAACACAGTATTATGCGGCAAAAATTATGAATGAACAATACACCGATCAGCCTTCGGGTTATTCCGGAAATGAGGATTGCGGACAGATGTCGGCCTGGTATCTGTTTAGTGCAATGGGATTTTATCCGGTGAATCCGGCCAATGGTATTTATTGTATTGGTTCGCCTCAACTACTGTCGGTCAAATTGCATTTGACCGGAGGAAAAACGTTTGAAATTGTTACTCATCAAGCGGGGGGCAACAACATCTATGTGCAAAAAATATTGTTCAATGGACAGCCCTATCATAAGCTTTACCTGCGCCATGAAGATATAATGCGCGGCGGGAAAGTTGAATTTTTTATGGGAAAACAACCCAACAAAGACATGGCCAGCTATGAACGACCACCCCTTCAATAAATTGTGAACTTTTGAGGCCTGGTTCTTCAAAAAAAGAAGCCAGGCTTTTTATTTGTTTAGGCCTTTGATTATTTGTAAATTTTTTTGAATCTAATTCTCAGGTGAGAGACATGAAAGTCAAAGAAACCGCAGTAAAATACCAAACGACCAAAAAGCCTTTTACTTACCAGGATTATCTTCAGCAGCCAGACGACGGAAAGCGCTATGAAGTAATTAACGGAGAATTGATCATGGCTCCTTCCCATCTAACCATCCATCAAAGAGTAAGTCGTAAAATAGGCTTAAAACTAAACCAGTTTGTGGAAGAAAAACACAGGGGTGAAGTCTTCTTTGCTCCGATTGACGTTGTTCTTAGCGAAACCAATGTTTATCAGCCGGACATTATTTTTATTTCCAGGGAGCGCAAAGAAATCATCACCGAAAAAAATATTTCCGGCGCGCCGGACCTGGTGATTGAAATCCTTTCGCCTTCTACCGCTTATTATGATTTGTTCGACAAAAAAGAGCAGTACGAAAAATTTGGCGTTAAAGAGTACTGGATTGTCGATCCCATGCGCCAGTGGATTGAAATTTATCAGTTAAAAGGAGGAAAATTCAATTTAGTACAAAAACTGCAAAAGCAGGGCAAACTACGCTCTGAGCTATTAAAAGGTCTTACCATCGATCTTCAAGAAATTTTCGAATAAAATTAAAGCAAATCAGTGTTGTCTGGTTGAATCCACTCTATTAATCCCCTCTAATAGCAAAAAAAATCAAGCTCAGAACCCCCGCTCTTTCAATTAATAAATTGTCAATTCTTAAGGACCGATTTTCTTGAAAAGAAGCCGGCTTTTTATTTGTTTAGGCCGTCGATTATTAGTAAATTTTTTTGAGTCCAATTCTCAGGTGAGTCACATGAAAGTTAAAGAAACCGCGGTAAAATATCGAACGACCAAAAAGCCATTTACTTACCAGGATTATCTTCAGCTGCCTGATGATGGCAAACGCTATGAAGTAATTAACGGAGAATTGATCATGGCTCCGTCCCCAATTACTATCCATCAAATAATTAGCACGTCGCTTTCTGCCGGATTATTTAATTATGTTAAAGAAAACGAATTGGGAACAATTTTAACAGCGCCACTGGATGTTGTTCTTAACGAAACTAATGTTTATCAGCCGGACATTATTTTTATTTCCAGGGAGCGCAAAGAAATCATCACCGAAAAAAATATTTCCGGCGCGCCAGACCTGGTG
>JAGHBR010000313.1 GCA_021160885.1 Caldisericaceae bacterium | reverse complement strand
GGCCATGACCGAAATTGATGAAAAAGGCGAAAAAATCAAACATTTTAGATATTAATTTTTCTCAAAATGGCTATTTGAAATTAGGGCTCAAAAGTTTAAGTCAGGAAAAGTAAGGCCATCGTCGATTTATTAAAATGATTGGAGCGAACATGATTGGTCGTTGGGAATTCATTATTAGTCTAGTAATTTTGCTGAATTTGTTCAATTTTATCTGGTTGACTCATATTCGTTACAAAAGAACCATTGCCCGTCGCCGGCATCGCTGGAAAAGATGGTTAAGTATTCTATTCTTTGTGCTGGGCCCAATCGTTTTTATATTTAATCTCTTGTTTCTGCCATTCATGCATTATTTAAACGCTGTTTTAGGCTTGAATGGAACATGGTTTGGGCTTTCGCAGCTTAAGTTCGTCAATAAACATTCTGGAGTGCCGCCCATTGTGGAACCATTGAGCATTTTTTATATTGTTGTGTCGTCTTTGTTGTTTCTTTTGGCAGTGATGAAGATTGTGTAAAAAAAAAGCCGGCCAAACAGCCGACTTACGCTAAACTGGGTTTTTGAACTTTACCAGCCTGAATACAGCTGGTACAAACTTTCATTCGTTTAACACCATTTGGTGTTTGCACACGAATTTTTTGCAGATTGGGCATAAAACGACGTTTTGTTTTATTATGAGCATGGCTTACATTATTGCCAATCATTGGTCGTTTTCCGCAGATTTCACAGACATTGGCCATTGACTTTCTCCTTATTTTTCAATATTTAAAGTTTATAATTTAGCAAGACTTTTTTATTTATGCAAATTTGTCTTTCGAACGGTAATAATTGTTTGAGTAATTTAAGTGTTTTAAAGCAATAAAACCATGTTTGTGGTTGATGATTTATGCCTTTTAGGACGTTTTTTCTAAAAAGTGATAGTTTTAGACCGAAAATAAAACTATCAATAATAAAATATCCTGTTTTATTTCAGGGAGATCAAAATGTCTGAACAATCGCCTTCTGAGAAAAACTTATTTGAATTGTTATTAAACGAAGAGATCAATCAGGAATATTTAAACTTTTCTTTGAAAAAATTACGATCTCTCCTGGGAATAAATAAAACGTTTTTGTTTTTGCAATGTAAACAATCTACATTTGAAGTAAAAATTGGAGAAGTTCCCCCTGGAATAGAATCGTATTTTACATCCAATAAAATTGTCTCAATTAAAGATACCCCGGATTCTACACTTACTCTTATTCCTCTGAATACCAATAATTTTAATGCCATTCTCGGCATGCAATGTAAGACTGATTGTGAACCATCGATAACAAATTTGCTTCCTGTCATTAAGAATGTTTTTAAAAAATTATGTATTGATTTTTTAAATAGAAATGCGACTTTCTGTTCTAACAATAGAATGTTCGAACAATTAATCAAGGCTACAAATGACCTGCTTATCATCCATCACATGGATGGTACCATTAAATATGTGAACCAGGCGCTTTTGAAACTCTCCGGTTACCGAAAAGATGAAGTGATAGGTAAAAATATAACGCTTTTTTTACCACAGAATGAATTGCAACAATTAAATCTGCCCTACAAAGAACGAATTTCAGGTAAAAGTAAAAAGTTCTTGTTTGAATCAAAATTCATTAATGCTAAAGGCGAAAGCATTCCTGTAGAAGCAACCACTTTTACAATGGAAGAAAGTAAAGACTTTGAACACATCGTTGTTATTGCACGCAATATTTCTAAAAAAAAGCTGGCTGAACAAAAAATTATTCATCTAAATCGAATTCTTTCTGTGATTAGAAATGTTAATCAACTCATAGTCAGAGAAAAAGATGAGGATAAATTTCTAAGTCGAAGTTGTCAATTAATTGCTGAAGCTGGAGATTTTAATTTTACCTGGATTGTGCGAGTAGATGAAAATTTTAATATCGAATTTGTTTTCTCCTATAGAGAAAAGCCTGCATCAGTTGAACGAAGTCGGTTAAAGAAATGGTTGAAAGATCAAGGTAAGAACAATGAAAAACTCACTTTCTTAGAACTCAAAAAAGACATTGCAGGAAGTAAAAAAATAGTTTTACTCCCTGTAAAGAAGGGCCAGACCATTTATGGTGAACTCATTGTAGGGCTCTCTGAGGGGAGTGAGTTGTCTAGGGAAGAACGAAAATTATTCATCGAAATGGTCAATGACCTTGGCTATGCGATCCATATGCGACGGTTGGAAAGACAATCTGAGCTGATTAAACACAGCATTGAGGTAATAAACAAAAAATTGAAAGGTAAAACAGCCCAGGATATTCTTTCTTCACTGGTGAACAATTTAAGCAAAGTTCTAAACACAGAGTACGTATTTATCGGCAAATTAGCCCCCAATTCAAAAGATAAGATTGAAACTCTTTTATTTTTGAATGAGAATTGCTTTCAAAAAAATCTTATTTATAAGCTTGAAGGTACACCGAGCCAGCAATTATTAGAACAGGGAACTTTGGCCGTTAAAAAAGGCATTTGTAAACTATTTAAAAAAGATAAGCTTTTAAGGCAATTTGGCGCAGAAGGTTATTTAGGCACACCCGTCTATTCAAGTAGTGGGCAGAAAATAGGTGTGTTTGCTACCTTTAGTAAAAATCCGATATCCAATGTAGACTTTTTAAAATCGATTATTGAATTTTTTGCTCATCGAATTGGGTTGGAAATGGAACGTATGGAAGCGGAAGAAAAATTAAGGAGAAGTGAAGAAAAGTTTAGAAATATTTTTAAGTATTCTCCTTTTGGCATTTACCAGACCAGTCTGGATGGAAGAGTACTGGAGGCTAACCCGGCTCTTGTAAAGATGTTGGGATATGAAAATTTGAATGAATTGCTTCAAAGAGATATTGAAAAAGATGGCTACCAAACGCCCGAAGATCGGCAGAAGTTCCTGGATAAGGTATTGAAGGCAAACGGTTTTATTGTTCATGAAGATGTATGGCTTAAAAAGGACAGAACGCCTGTTTACATTCGTGAAAAAGCTCGTGTGGTAAGGGATGAAAAAGGGAAGGTTCTTTACATTGAGGGCACGGTTGAGGATATTTCCGAGCGAAAAGCCAGGGAAGAGGAAATTCTATATCAATCACAACTTTTAGCTGCAGCGCAAGATCCTATCATTGCCACAGATTTACAAAACAGGATTACTTATTGGAACAAGAGCGCCGAAAAATTTTATGGCTATACGGAAGAAGAAGTAAAGGGCCGTTTGATTGATGATGTCGTTAAAATGGCTTTAACATTTGAAGAACGGCTAAAAATAAGGGAGATTGTTAAGAAAAAAGGTTACTGGCGTGGAGAAATAGAACAGTTTAAACGTAATGGAGAAAAAGTGCACGTCGATATGGCCATAAGTTTACTGTACAATTCAGAAGGTATTCCTGAAGCCATTGTGGGGATAAATCGGGATATTAGTGATAAAGTACGCTACCGTGAAGCTTTAAAGGCCAGTGACGAAAGTTATCGTGGACTGTACAATGCAGTTGAAGAAGCGATTTATGTACAAAATCCTGATGGCTCCTTCTTAGATGTCAATGAAGGAGCGGTAAAGATGTATGGTTATCCACGAACTTTCTTTTTGGGTAAAAATCCTGCCGACCTTTCACCTCCTGGTAAAAATGACATGAATATGGTCAGGGAAAAATTTCAAAAAGCCTTAAATGGTGAGCCTCAGGTATTTGAATTTTGGGGTAAAAGAGCCAATGGTGAAATTTTCCCCAAAATCGTACGTCTATACAAAGGCAAATATTTTGGCAAACAGGTGGTTATTGCACTGGCAATCGATATTTCTGAACAGAAAAGAAGCGAAGAAAATTTGCGTAAATTAACAGCGGCTGTTGAACAAAGCCCAAACTCCATCCTGATCACCGATCCTGAAGGCAGGATTGAGTATGTGAACCAGAAATTTTGTGAAGTTACTCAGTACAAGGTAGATGAAGTACTTGGCAAATCACCGGAAATTTTGAAATCAAATCAAACCGAGCCGGATGTTTACAATGGTATCTGGCAATCGATAAAATCGGGTAAAGTATGGCATGGCGAGTTGCTGCAAAAACGAAAGGATGGGACGCCGCTTTGGGAAGATGTTTTGGTTAGCCCCATTTTTAATGACAGCGGACAAGTCACTCAAATTTTATGGTTAAAGCAGGATATTACGGATCGGAAAAAATTGGAAGAAGAAAAGCAGCGGTTGGAAAAACAGCTACATCAAAATCAGCGCCTGGAAACGATTGGTACGCTGGCAGGGGGCATTGCGCATGATTTTAATAATATCCTAACCCCGATTTTAGGCTATGCCGAAATGATTAAAATGCGTTACAAAAAAGATCATCAATTAAAAAACCAGGTTGAACAAATTATTAAAGCCTCTCTAAGAGCCAGAGATTTAATTCAGCAAATATTAACCTTTTCAAGACAGGTTGATCACGAGCAAAAACCGGTGTATTTACAAACGATTGTTAACGAAGCCTATCATTTGATAAGAGCTTCCATTCCATCAACAATCAGTGTTGTACGCAAAATAGACAAAAGATGTAAACCGGTTTTAGGAGATCCGGCTAAATTACACCAGGTTTTGATGAACTTGTGTACAAATGCTTATCAAGCTATGGAAAAAAAAGGTGGAACTCTGCGAATTGAGTTGAAAATGAAAACACCCGATGTGCAGATGCTTAAAGAGTATCCGCAATTAAGGAAAGCCGATTACGTCTGTTTAACAGTGGCTGATACCGGCGAAGGAATGGACGCTCAGACTATGGAGCGAATTTTTGAACCTTTCTTTACTACCAAGGGGGTTGGTAAAGGTACCGGACTCGGGCTTTCTGTTGTTCATGGAATTGTGAAGAACTATGATGGAGAAATTATTGTAAAAAGTGAAAAAGGAAAAGGAAGTGATTTTTCTGTTTATCTGCCTGTGGCAGAGGTAGAGGAGAAAGAAACAAGTAGCCTGAAAAAGGAAGTAGTAGGGGGTAAAGAAAAAATTTTACTGGTGGATGATGAGCCGGCTGTTTTGCAACTACAACAAAAAGTGCTTGAACATTTTGGTTATCAAGTAATGGCTTTTAATCACCCTTTGGAGGCATTAAAATATTTTAAAGCCAATGGGGATGATATTCACTTATTAATAACCGATTTAACCATGCCCGAGATGACTGGCGTTGAATTGGCAAAAAAGATAAATACTCTGAATAGTAATTTGCCTATTATTCTGGCAACAGGTTACAGCGAGGAACTGACCCCAACTCAAAAAAAACAATTGGGAATCAGGGAAATTTTAATGAAACCGGTCATAGCCGCCCATTTAGCAGCGACCGTTCGAAAAGTGCTGGATGAATCTAAAAATTTATGAAAAATTTTCAGTTGGCCTATTGATGGGCGCAAAATCTAAGTTTGGTCAAAAAATTGAAGTGTTCGGCATGTGTTTGCCAGCAAAGCGGAAAGCAAGGCCACTGAAGAATAACGAAATTGCCGATGTTTTTTATCTACTAATGTGCATTGCTTAACCCTCATGAATTACGTCGGTTAGGTTGTAAGCCTAAAGCAGCCAATCCCTTAG
>JAGHBR010000002.1 GCA_021160885.1 Caldisericaceae bacterium | reverse complement strand
TATATTAACGCTTAGTGGGCAAAACTCAAATAAAATGATAAAAAATTGTCTTAATATTTAATCCTTAGTGTGGCAGTTAATTCAAGGAGGAATTGTGCCAAATGTTCTCTTTTTAAATAGTAATAGTTCTGTAAGCCAGGATGAAATTTCAGTTTTAACGGATTACAATCAGTGGAAATGGATCGTTTATTTTTGCAGCAACGATACCAATCGCTTTTTAAAAAGTCTAAAAAGCAAGGAGATTCATTTTATTATTACAAGTAGCATAGAAGAATTTATTTTTGACAGGATTAAATATCACTTTTTTTTAAGTCCAATAATCTATTACGCGCCTAAATTAGATTCGACCAGTTTAAATTTTTTGTACAAAAAAGGAATCAAACACTGTGTCGTGGGGGATGGACGACAGGTTCATCTAATAAATTTATTGAAAAAATTATGGAGCCAACATTGGAAACGAATTCCTGAACATCTTAAGGCAATAAGCAATTCTACTTTTGCTACCAATGTTTTTACTTTCATTGAAGAACAACCTATTAAATTTTTCAATATCAATTATATGTCCAGACATTTTCAATTGACAGAATATCAATTTCGGGAAATTTTTAAAAAAACATTTAACACCAATTTCAGAGCATTTAAACAAACAATCCTGGACCATTACGAAACAGTTCTGTTGTTTGAAAAAAAACTAACGCCTGGTCAGATTTACCCGATGCTGAATTACCGAAACCTTTCTGCCTTTAGTCGCTCATTTCGATTACGGCACGGCACATCCTGGCAAAATGTGATGCGTTTACAAATGGATATATCGTGAAAAAATATTTTTTTAAGTGAATTTGTGATCTTTTTAGAACTAAATTCTTTATTTTGGCCGAAATTTGGCAATAATAAATTTATGGGAAGATAAGAATGGCTGAGAAAACAATTATTCAACATTTTGAAAACAACGAGATTAAAACACTGGTTGAGTTGGTTAGATGGCGGGCCCAGACCGAACCAGACAAAAGAGCCTACACTTATTTAAAAGACGGTAAAAAACCGATCACAATGACTTACAATGAACTGGATGCACGGGCCAGGGCATTGGCCGCTTCGCTGCAACAAAAAGGCCTGTCTGGTCACCGCGCTTTATTGCTGTACCCTCCGGGGCTGGAGTACATTGTCGGCTTTTTTGGTTGCCTTTACGCCAATGTAATTGCCGTGCCGGCTTACCCACCAGATCCAAATCGTTTAAACCGCTCGCTGCCACGCCTGCAAGCCATTGTCAATGATTCTAAATCTACTATTTCCTTAACCACTGATTCTATCATGGCTATGATCCGCATGTTGCGCCTGGGCAACAAAATTGGCAACACGCTGGGTCGCATGCCCTTTTTGCGCAAATTCCGAACTACCATGCGCTTTTTTAGCGGCAGCAAGTCAGGCGTGGCAGAATCGCACTCACTGGGTGACCTGGAATGGATTTCTTCTGATAAAATCCCTCATAGTCTGGCCAATGAATGGAGAGATCCACAGGTTAATGAAGACACGATTGCCTTTTTACAATACACTTCCGGTTCAACAGGAGATCCAAAGGGTGTTATTCTAACTCATTACAACTTATTAGCCAATTCGAAGGTTATTTACGATACCATGCAGTATCCGGAAAACGGCGAAGGCGTTTTCTGGATTCCTATTTACCACGACATGGGCTTAATCGGTGGTGTATTGCAGCCCCTCTACGGCGGTGTGCCCAGTACCTTAATGTCGCCGATCACTTTTCTGCAGCATCCTTTGCGCTGGTTAGAAGCCATCAACAATATTTCGAAAGATAAAATTGTGGCAACAGCGGCGCCAAATTTTGCTTATGAATTGTGTATTAAAAAAGCAACTCCGGAAAAAATTGCCCATCTTGATTTGAGCAACTGGGAAATTGCCCTTAGCGGTGCGGAACCCGTACGCGCTTCAACCATTGATCGTTTTTCTGAGGTTTTTGGCAAAGTCGGTTTCAAGAAAAAGACTTTTTTCCCTGCTTATGGTCTGGCCGAGGCCACTTTATTAGTTACCGGCTCGCTCACCCAAGAAGGGCCGGTTTATTTGCATGTTGACAAATTTGCCTTAAAAAGAAACAAAATTCTCGAAGTTCCGGCAAAAGATGAAAACTCGCAAACTCTGGTCAGCAGTGGGTACAGCCATCCACTGCAAAAAGTAGCCATAGTGAATCCTGATTCCTTTGAAGAGTGTCGTCCGGGAGAAATTGGGGAAATTTGGGTCAAAGGGCCCAGCGTTTCCTCCGGTTATTATGAACGTGAGCAGGAGACCAAAGAAACCTTTCACAACTACATCAAGGGCACAAACGATGGCCCCTATTTGCGCACCGGTGATTTAGGTTTCTTAAAAGATAACCGACTTTACGTAACCGGGCGCGTCAAAGATTTAATCATCATTAGAGGTACCAATCACTACCCGCAGGACATTGAGGCCACTGTTGAAAGCGCCCATCCATTAATCCGGGCAGGATGCTCGGCTGCTTTTACGGTTGAAGAAAGCGGACAGGAAGAATTGGTAGTAGTTGCCGAGGTTCGTCAATCCAAAAACGCCAATTTTAGCGAAGCCATTGATGCCATTCGTCAAGCCGTTGTTGAAAATCATGATCTTCAGGCTGTAGCCGTTGTGCTGATTAAAGCTCGAACGATTAACAAGACTTCCAGTGGAAAAATTCAACGTCGGGCAACCAAAGAGGACTTTTTAAATAATGATTTACAGTTAGTTGCCGAATGGCGCGCCCAGGCTCCGCTACAAACAGCGCCCGCCGAGGTTAGTAAAGAAGAAGGCAAAGAAATTGAAGAATCTTTAAAGACAGCCGTCTCTAAAGATGAAAAAACCAGAGTCATTGAACAGTGGCTAATAAAACACCTGGCAGAAAATCTTTCCATGTCTGAAGACCAGATTGATATCAGGGCGCCATTCATCAGTTTTGGATTGGATTCTGCTCAGGCGGTCGGCCTGGCTGGAGACTTAGAAGACTTTTTAGGTAGGACTCTATCGCCTACCCTGATTTGGGATTACCCGACCATTGAAGAGCTGGCCCACTACCTGGCTCAGGAAGATATTTCAACAGCTATGGCCATGGTTAAAACCAGGCCTAAAGTACAGCCGGAAGAACCCATTGCCGTCATCGGCATGGGCGCTAAATTTCCCAAAGCATTCGATTTACAGGCTTTCTGGGAATTACTGAAGAATAATGTGGACGGCATCAGCGAAGTTCCTTCGGATCGCTGGGATGCCGATAAATTTTACAGCCCGCAACACGAACCGGGCAAAATGATTACCAAATCAGCCGGCTTTGTGGAAAATGTTGATTTGTTCGACGCACACTTTTTTGGTATTTCACCGCGCGAAGCCGTTCAAATCGATCCGCAGCAACGTTTGTTATTAGAAGTTACCTGGCAAGCCTTTGAACACGCCGGATTACCCGTCAATAAAGTTATGGGAAGTAAAACCGGCGTCTTTGTGGGCATCAGTTCTAATGACTACATTCGCCTGCAACATGGTCACTTAGATAAAATCAATCCTTATTCCGGTACCGGTAATGCGTTTAGCATTGCAGCCAATCGAATTTCTTACCTGTTCGATTTACAAGGGCCAAGCCTGGCCATTGACACAGCCTGTTCATCTTCTCTGGTTGCTGTGCACGAAGCAGCCCAGAGCCTATTAAACGGCGATTGTGACATGGCGGTGGCTGGCGGCGTGAACCTGATTCTTTCTCCCGAACTGTCCATTACTTTTTCCCAGGCCCACATGCTTTCGCCCGACGGACGTTGTAAAACTTTTGATGCCAGCGCCGACGGCTATGGCCGTGGCGAAGGCGCCGGGGTGGTCATTCTTAAGCGTTTGAGCGATGCCATTAATGACGGCGATCGTATTCTGGCTGTTATTCGCGGCAGCGCCGTCAATCAGGACGGAAAAAGTAACGGCATTACAGCCCCAAGTGGTATGGCCCAGCAAAATGTGATTTTAGCTGCCCTCTCCAATGCCGAAGTAGAACCGGAACAAATCCAATATGTGGAAGCTCATGGCACAGGTACTTCCCTGGGAGATCCCATTGAAATTGAATCAATCAAAAAAGTACTTTTGCAAAATCGCTCGCCGGAAAATCCACTTTATGTGGGATCAGTAAAGACTAATATTGGTCATCTGGAATCAGCAGCCGGCATTGCAGGATTCATCAAAACTGTACTGGCCCTTCATCATCAGCAAATTCCGGCTCATTTACACTTTAAAGAATTTAATCCACACATTAAATTGAACGGGGCTCCACTGCAAATTCCAACACAAAATGTACCATGGAAAAAAGATGCCCGGCACAAACGCCTGGCCGGGGTAAGCGCCTTTGGTTTTGGCGGAACCAATGCTCACGTAATTCTGGAAGAAGCGCCCGAAATCAATCCGCCTGATCCGGAACGTGGCCAAATCATTAATGAAAAGCCTTTTATTTTACCGCTTACCGCTAAAACGGAAAATGCCCTAAAAGACTTTTCGCGTTCCATGTCCCGTTTTGTGCAAACCAAATTAAACAACGACCTTAACAGCCTTTACGACCTGCTTTACACAGCAGCTCTAAAACGCAGCCATTTAGACCAGAGGCTGGCCATTATTGCCGAAAACAAGGAAGAATTGCAGCAAAATTTACAGGATTTTACGGAGCAAAAAGAAAACGGTAATCTGATTAGCGGTACATTTAATCCTAACCTTCATTTTAAGATTGCCTATGTTTTTTCGGGACAGGGACCACAATGGTGGGCCATGGGCCGCGAATTGTACAAAACAGAACCGGTCTTTAAAGCCACCATCGACCGTATTTCTCTGTTGCTAAGTGAATACGTAGACTGGTCATTAACCGAAGAGTTGTTAGCCGACGAAGCCCATTCGCGCCTGGATGAAACAGAAATCGCCCAACCTGCTCTGTTTGCCATTCAGGTAGCTTTAGTAGCCCTCTGGCGTTCCTGGGGCATTTTGCCAGACGCCGTAGTAGGCCACAGCGTAGGAGAAGTAGCGGCCGCACACGTAGCCGGTATTTTGAGTTTAGACACCGCGGTTAAAGTCATTTTCCACCGCAGCCGGTTAATGCAAAAAGCCACCGGCCAGGGTAAAATGGCGGCTATTGACCTGCCTTTAGAAGAGGTGCAAAAGCTGATTGCTCCCTATGCCGATCGTTTGTCCATTGGTGCCCATAATAGTGTAACCTCAACGGTTATCTCTGGTGATGAACAGGCTATTGACGCTGTTTTAGCCGACCTGGAAGGCAAAGATGTTTTCTTCAAAAAACTACCGGTTAATTACGCCTTTCACAGTCCGGTCATGGATGCCTATCTCGAAGAATTAAAGGATTCTTTACAGAGCATTCAGGTTCATCAAATGCAAATCCTCATCGTTTCTACGGTTAGTGGTCATTTTGCAGAAGAAACAGATTACAACGCCGATTACTGGGCGCAAAACGTCAGGCAATTTGTCCATTTTTCACAAGCTGTTGATCAGTTGATTGACAAAGGCTACAACATCTTTATTGAAATAGGTCCACATCCGGTGTTGAAAAACTATCTAAAACAAAACTTGACGACCAAAAAGAAAGAAGCCTTTATTTTACCTTCTTTGCATCGCAAAGAGCCCGAAAGACGACGCATGCTTAGCACTCTGGCCACTCTGTACTCCATGGGTTACCCGGTTGATTGGTCCAGACTTTACAATAAAGAAGGCCAACTAATTGACTTACCTTTGTACCCATTTCAAAGACAACATTACTGGATTACGGATGAACTAAAGACCGAGCCCAGAGAGGTCCTCACTAGTGTTGAAAAAAGAGAGACGCATCCCTTACTTGGGACTGAAACACGCTCCCCATTTTTCCCAACTCGTACCAACTGGTCTATTAAACTGGACAGCAATTACTTAAGGTCTTTCATGGCCTCGGTCAATCTGGAAAATTCCTTTTTGCCAGAAACCGCCTATCTGGAAATGGCTGCCGCAGCCTCGGAACAGATCTTCGGACAACGACAGGTAGCCCTGAATGATCTGGTTTTCAAAAATCTGTTTACTTTAAGTGACAATCAAAATAGGGAATTGCAATTCAGTCTTATCCCCGTTTCTCCTAAAAAGGCCTATTTTCAGGCTTACAGCAGAATTCGTGGTAATTCCTGGCATGAATGGAAATTGCACAGTTTAGGTACCATTAATAGTGAGCTTGCTTCAAATTTTGACACCCCAATCTCGATTACCGAAATGCTTCAGCAAGGTCAACCTCTTTCTGAAGACACTATCTCGTCTTTACCACCAAGATTTGAAACACTGAAAAAGTCTTTGCAAGCATTGTGGCAAAATGACAATTGGCTATTAGCAAAACTGGATCTTGCACAGTTACGGGCTTCTGACAATAATCCGTACCTGATTGATCCTTTGATCATCAACACAGCTTTTCAGTTAATGGCTGTAAAATTAGCCGGTACAAATCAACCATTGCCGCCTTTTACCTTAAAATCGATTAAATCTTTAAAACTATTTCGCCGGCCGGAAGATGAATTTTGGGTTTATCTGAAAGATGTTTCCACCAACGGTGAAGTTTCCATTGAAATGAGCCTGCTGGACAACAACGAAAAATTGCTCATGCAAATTGATGATCTCCGCTTTAAACCGATTCCTTTACATGAAGCCCTAGCCAACATCAGCTACACGCTGGGCTGGAACAAATTAGACAAGTCTTACATGGAAGCTAAACCACGTCTGCTGGCCTCGCGATGGATTATTTTCGGAGATCAATCATCGATTACAGAACAATTGGTTGCATATCTAAACACAAAAGGCTTTGAATATTTTACTGTTATTTTGGGAAATGACAATAAAATTTTAGACGAGCAGACCATTGTTCTTAATGAAAACCAGATTGATCAGGCTGGCCCTCTTTTAGAAAAACTGTTAAACGCCAATACAGAAGCCGTTTATCTCTGGTCTATAAATTCCGAAGTGCAAAATGAAAAGATTCTGCGCAGTTTGAGCGAAGTCTTTACACAACAACTTAATAATTTCTGGCTGATTACGCAAAATGCCTTTCCGGTCCATGAATTGAGCGAAAAATGTGATCCTGAACAGACTCTGCTTAGCGATCTGTTTTTTGGTTATGGAAAACAAAAACCAAATCTGAAACAGGTTGACCTGGACGTTTTTGACACACGCCAATTGTTTAAAGTTTTCCAATTACCGGTCGCGGATCAAAGGCTGGTTATTCGTCAAAAGAACATCTATGTAGAACGATTAAAACGTCAGATGCCGTTACAATTTCGCGCTCCGATAAGCAGCGAAATAAAATTGCAGGCCAAGCGCTACGAACCTGATGAAAACGAAATCGAAGTAGAAATCAAAGCGCTGGGTTTAAACACCAGAGACCTGCAGCTGGCCGGTGAAAATCAGTTAAGCGAATTGAACAAAATTGGCCTGGAATTTTCAGGTGTAGTTACCAGAATCGGCAACAAAGTAGAGCACCTGAAAGTAGGGCAACCAGTTATGGGGCTGATTCACAATGGTCTCAGACAATACGCACTGGTAAACAGCCATTGGGTAATCCCCATTCCGGAAGGGCTGAATTTTCAGCAGGCTGCTGCCCTGCCCTTTCATTATTTTACAGCCCATTACGCATTGAATTACCTGGCCCAGATCCAACCGGATGACAAAGTTTTGATTCACAACGCCGACAGCCCAATGGGGCAGGCTTTGATTCATGTGGCCAACGCTCAACATTGTACCGTTTTTGCCACAGTAAAGGAATTAAAAAACCGAAACAGCTTAAAAACGCTAAAAGTAAAGCATGTGTTTTTGAGCGAAGACCTGAACTTTATTGATGAAATCTTGCAAATTACCGGAGATGAAGGCGTAGATATTATTGTCAATACCTGTTCCAACGAAAAAGTAATCAACAGTTTTGCTTTGCTTAAAGACTTTGGCCGTTTTATTGAATTGAATCCGCGTGATTCCTTTGGTCAATCGATCGTTTATCACCATCTGCGTTACAATGTTTCCTTTTTTGCCGTTGATCTGGAAAATCTGGCCAGACAGCAGCCTCAATTAATTAAACGTTTTTCAGAAGAAGTGCAGCAAAAAATCGCAAAAAACATTTACCAGCCGTTGCCGGTCAGAACCTTTGCCGTTAACCAGATTGGACTGGCCTTGCACAAAATGGGTAAATCCGCGCCTGATGAGAAATTTGTGCTTAGTTTAGAGCAAAAAGAAGCAACTAAACCAACCGTTCCCTCTGTTTTCATGTCTGAGGCCCGCTACCTTGTTGTGGGCTCGGCAACGGTCAATACTTTGGGCTTGCTACAATTCATGCTCAAGCAGGGCGTACAATCCATTGATTTCGTGCCGCTCAACGATTCTGATAAATTTGCTTTGCCAAATGGAATCCGTCGCGTCAATGTTTTAGATGATCGATCATTTTCGGTGGAAGGCATCCAGGGTGTCATTATTAATTTGGGGCAGATCGATTCGCAACATTTGATTGAACAGCTCACCACCATTGAAGCCGTTTTTCTGAAAACCCGCGAACTGCCCTTGGATTTCTTCATTAGTGTAAGCCGATTTGCATTAGAAGATGAGTTGCAAAACAAGACGCCAAATTTCAGCATGGATCATTACCTGCTTGCTTTGCACAAAAAACGCATGGCTGCCGGTTTGCCTTCATTACACGTTCAGCTGGGCGGACCGTTACCAACAGATCATTCGGTGGCACTTGGACGCTGGTCGATTTTAAATGAGTTGATTACGATCGAAAAAGGGCATTTAATCATTACTGAGACAAACTGGGCCAATCTGTTTTCTCAAAAAGCGCCGGAACAAATTCCGCCGCTCTTACTCGATCTTCTGGAAATAAATAATCAAGCTGTGGGCAAAAGCCCGCAGTTTAAACCTTTAACCCGGGCAGAAGTGCTGGCTCTCAATCCGGAAGACCGTTTTGATGTGATTCGTGATTATTTGTCTCAGGTTTTGGCCAAAGTAATTAAAGTACCTGCAAAACAAATCAACCACGAAATTCCGCTGACTCAGTTTGGAATAGATTCTTTAATGGCTATTGAACTTAAAAATACGGTTGAAAAACAATTAGAGGTTTCTGTACCAATTGCCACTCTTTTACAAGGACCTTCTGTTAATGATTTAACGAACCTGGCGCTGGACCAAATAGAAAGTCCCGATCAACAAAGCGAAAAAATCAGCTTTGCACAAAGAGCCATTAAAGCCGAAGAGACCATCGAATTCCGATTGTCGCACGGGCAACAGGCCATGTATTTTCAGCACACCATGAATCCGCAAAGTGTCTTCAATCTGGCTTACGCAGTACGCATTCGCTCCGAAGTAGACACCGAATTTATGCGTGATGCTTTCCAGAAACTGGTTGATCGCCATCCGGCATTGCGCACAACATTCCACCTTAAAAATGGCGAGCCGATCCAACGTATTCATCCCACCATGCCGGTTTTCTTTGATGAAGAAGATGTTCAGGCTCTTAATGAAGAGCAAATCCGCCACCGTTTGCAGGAAGAAGTGGAAAGTCATTTTGATCTGGAAAACGGGCCGCTCATGCGCATTTATCTGTTTAAACGTGGTAGTGCAGATTACATTTTACTTTTTGTCATGCACCACATTGTGACCGATATCTGGTCACAGGCTGTTTTACTGGATGAACTGAGCCAGATATTTGAAAATGACGGGGATGATTCGGTACTCGAACCACTGGCTGCAGATTACACAGACTTTATTGAATGGCAGGATGCTCTCCTGAGCTCTGAAGAAGGCCATAAACTTTTTACCTTCTGGGCTAATAAATTAAGTGGGGAACTACCCGTACTAAATTTACCCACCGATCGGCCAAGACCTGCCGTGCAAACATTTAAAGGCAGCACGGAAACTCAATGGTTACCGGAAACACTTTCCAATGGGGTTCATGCTTTTTGCGAAAAACATGGTCTAACCCCCTTTGCTTTTCTTTTGAGCGCTTACTACCTGTTGCTGCACCGTTACTCAGGCCAGAACGACCTCATTGTTGGTTCGCCGACTGCGGGACGTAGTTTAAATGAATTTAACCGCACCATTGGTTATTTTGTCAATCCACTGCCTGTGCGGGTACAGATTGATCCTTACCAGAACGTGGGACAATTTTTGAATCAGGTTAAACAAACCGTTCTGGAAGTATTTGAACACATGGATTACCCGCTTACTCTGTTGGTTGAAAAGTTACAACCCAAGCGCGATCCCAGCCGCACGCCTCTTTTTCAAACCATGTTTGTTCTGGAACGGGCTCATTTAATGCACGACCAGGGTTTGTCCCAATTTGCGCTCAGTCGAGAAGGAGCTCAGTTAAAATTAGGTAATCTGACGATTGAGTCCATGTCTCTTGAACAGGGAGTAGCCCCATTTGATCTGACCATGATGGCCGTGGAATCTGGCAAAGGTTTGGCTGTGTCGTTGGGCTACAATGTGGATCTGTTTGATCAGGACACCATTCAAAGAATGCTCCAGCATTACCTGTACTTGATTGAGCAGATGGTGAAAAATCCAGAAGAACAAATTGCCAGACTGTCTCTGATTACTGAATCTGAATTTCTTAGTGTGCAAAAATTTCTACAGGGCAAAACCGTTGAAAAACCGGCTTTCAACACCATCATTGAACTTTTTGAACAACGCGTTGAACAATTCCCGCAAAAAGAAGCCTTGCTATTAGGCGACCAGGCTCTTACTTATCAGGAATTGAATGCCCGGGCCAATCAACTGGCGCATTACCTGCTGGCTCAAAACATTCAAAAAGAAGAACGCGTGGGCATCTGTCTGGATCGCTCCTTTGAAATGGTGGTAACCATGTTAGCTGTGCTAAAGGCCGGCGCAGCTTACGTGCCGATTGATCCGGATTATCCACTGGATCGGATTCACTACATGCTCAATGATGCCGATATGAAAATAGTATTGACTAAATCCTCTTTTGCCGGAAAATTAAATTCCAGTAAAAATCTGGTCTTTATTGACACCTTAAATGAATTAAAGGACTATTCTATAAAAAACCCTGCGATTCCAATTGAGGCGCACAATCTGGCTTATTTGATTTACACTTCCGGTTCTACAGGCAAGCCTAAAGGAACCATGTTACAGCATGGCGGCCTGGTAAACACGTTGTTAGCTACTGCCAAACGGTACTGGAGCGACGAACACACCAGACAATTACAATTTGCTTCTTTTAGCTTTGATGCTTCGGTGGAAGAAATTTTCAGACCGCTTATCTTAGGCGGAACGGTGGTCTTAATTAAAGCTGAAGATGTCCTTTCTTTAAATGGCTTAACCACGGTTATTAATAAACACCAGGTCACGCACATTACCTTACCGCCATCGGTGCTGGCTATTCTAAATCCGGAACAATTTCCCACGCTCAAGGTAGTCGTTTCAGCCGGTGAAAAGTGCACACCTGAAATTGCCCGAAAATGGAAAAAATCCGTGCAACACTTTGTCAATGGCTATGGTCCCACAGAGGCAACCATTTGCACCACAACCTTTGAAGTCCCGGACGATTTTTCAGAATACGTTGTGCCTATTGGTACGCCAATCGAGAACATGCGAACCTACATTCTGGACGCGCACCTGAATCCTTTACCAATGGGCATTCCAGGAGAACTGTACATTGCCGGACTTGGTTTAGCACGCGGTTATTTAAATCGCCCGGATTTAACGGCCGAACGATTTGTTCCCGATCCTTATTCCGAAACACCAGGTGACCGAATGTACCGCACTGGTGATCTGGTGCGTCTGTTGAAAAACGGCCAACTGGAATTTCTGGATCGGGTGGATGAACAGATTAAAATTCGTGGTTACCGGGTTGAACTGGGTGAAATTGAGAATGTGATTGAGTCCAGCTCTATGGTGAAGGATGCGGTTGTCATTGCCAAAAAGATAGGTAGCGACGTACGCATTGTGGCTTACCTGATTCCTGATGAAAATTATGATGAAAACAAATTGCGTACTTTCTTAAAACAGCAAATCCCTGATTTCATGATACCCGCTCATTTTATTGAAATGGAAAAATTTCCGCTAACCGCTAACGGTAAAGTGGACAAACACGCTTTACCTGATCCAGAAGCAACCAGTGAAAAACGACAGATCATTAAACCTCAGACCAATCTGGAACGGAAATTAGTCAACATCTGGAAAGAAGTGCTACAAATTGATGAGATTAGCATCTATGATTCGTTCTTTGACTTAGGCGGTCATTCGTTAGGCGTCATTCAAATTCAGGGTAAATTAAAAGACGAGCTGGATATTGTTTTAGACGTGGTCGATATTTTTAAATATCCGACCATCCATGGCTTAGCACAATATCTGGAAAATCAGGGAGCCAAAAGTGAAGAACTGGCTCGTTCCATGGAACGGGCTTCCAGGCAACGCGAGGCAACCAGTCGAATGCAACAATTACGAATGCGACAACAGAAAAGAAAAAAATAAGATAATCTTTTAAACACAAGAATGCAGAGGAGGAGGAAGCTATTCATTTCTTTTTGAAAACGGTTAAGGGGGAAAGAGTTAAGCGTTTAAAGGTCAAGGGGGCGAATGGGAAGGTAGGGATTCAATAATCTTCATTCAAATTTCCCGTAAAGTTCCCTTTGTAAATGACTGCACAGCGTTTTCTGTAGGAAAAAGGTTTTCAGGCCCTAAAAAATTAAATGACCTGAAAATAGGCTTTGTTTTGTGGGTAATTATCAATTTCAATAATGGGTCAAAAAAGGAGTTACTATGCAGACTGCCGACCGTTTAATCAATTTAGAACGTACCGGGGATATTTACGAACAATTGCCATCTTATCCCCAACCACCTTTAGTTCCTTTACCTTCCTGGGACGAAATGAATGATTTACAGGAAATGGGCATTAAAAATTCAGCCATTTCCAGGGCTTTCGTCAAGTCCATGATGCTACTTACGGGTTTTAAAGGTTTTTACAACAATTTACCGAACAACTTAGAAGAATATCTAAGAAAAACAAACATGCGTGGCGCGGGATTGTTCGCTCTAATTAATTCAGCCACACTGGCTTTAAAGGACGATCCCAGACCTTTAACACCCGTTCAACGGGCGGCAACTTTAATTACCGCCGTTTACAGTTTTTATGAAGATTTAATAAGCGGTCAATTGGAGCCGGACAAATTTAAGGATCATGTTTTAGAAATGGGGCAATACCCCAATTTTTTTGGCACCAGTTTAATTGTTGAAAAGGGAAAAGCCCGTCTTTTTAAAACCAAAAAGACCGACCAGATTACAGTAATTTACCGGGGCAACTACTTTTTGCTTAATGTTGGAACTCCAGGCAAATCAACGTCTTTTACAGAACTGGTTGAGACCTTAAATAAAATTGTTGAAGACGTTAACAAGTTTGGAGAAAAACCTGTTGAAAATTCGCCGGGTCTTTTAAGCGGCGTGGCTCATCCGGTGCAAATTCGTATGTTTAGCAATCTGGTTAAAAATCCGCAAAACCGACTGGCCTTTGAAGCCATTCGGCACAGTTTTTTTACGCTTTGTTTAGACTTAGATGACCAGCCAGCCGATTACGCCGAAGCAGCCCGTTTAACGCAAAGTCAAAATCATTTTAATCGCTGGTACCATTCAAGCTTGCAAATCGTTGTTTTTGGTAATAGTAAAGCAACCACCTTCTGCAATTTCAACGCTTACCTTGATGGCAATCCAATGATGCGTGGCAGCGCCGAAATTCAAAGACGCGCCAGTCAATTTGAAATTCCGGCAAGCGAATCCAGACCAGCGGCTTTATTGACATTTAAAAAATTAAACTGGCAAATCCCGCCAATGGCCTTACAAAAAGCCAAACAAATTGCCAGCACAGTAATCGATGATCAGCAGGCCACGTTTGAAATAAATGGCGCCGGAAAACAATTTTTTGACGATTTAGGATTGTTAGCTGTTCCGGCCTTCATGGTTGTTTTAGACATGGCAGCCTGGCAACTTTTTGGCAAACATCTGAACATTATTCAATATCTTTCCATGTCCAAATACCGATGCATGAATCTAACCAATGCCAATGCCACAACACCAGAGGTTAAACAATTTGTTGAATATGTTATGAACAATAACGAGGTTGATGCAAATAGAGCACGTGAATTAATGGAAGCTGCCATAGAATCACAACGTCGGGCCTACCGAGCAGCACGAAAATTCTTTCCCCCGTCCAAAATAATTTCGCTCTTTGTAAGCACCCGAAAAGGTCTGAAAAAAGTGTGGGTCAATCTGCTTTTGGGCTTAAGCATGTTGTTTTTGAAACTGTTAGGCCAGTACAAACCCATGTCCATGGATGTGCCGGCTTCACACCCGGACATTTTCGAGGAGATTCCGGTAGTTGGACGACCGGGCATTAAACTTCCTTACGCTCGCTATTTCGGTTTACATTATCAGCTCTGGAAGGACAAAACCGTAATCACCTTTATGCCCGGTGTTTCTTTGCCGTTCACCAATCAACAGCTTTTTGAGGCTATTAACCAAAATTTTAATAAAGTTAAAGAAATTTTAGCTAAATCCCAGAGCAGTAAGGTTTCAACAACTCCCTATCAGAGTTAAAAAAAGCACAGGCGATGTAAATTAAATCACATATTAAAATAAAAAAATAACTAAATTAGTCGACTGTTTAAACCAATGAAAAAATCAGGGATTCCAAACGGAGATCAGGTGCATGAGTGAAGAATTTACAGGTCTGGAAATTGCCATTGTTGGGATGGCCGGCAAATTTCCCGGCGCGGAAAACATTGAAGAATTCTGGCAACTCTTAAAAGAAGGTAAAGAAGCCATTCAGTTTTTTTCCGAAGAAGAATTAATTGAAGCGGGTGTTGATCCACAGTTAATTAAACATCCGGATTATGTTCCGGCGCGGGGCATCATCAAAGACGAAGATAAGTTCGATGCCCACTTTTTCGATTTTTTCCCGCGGGAAGCTGAAGTCATGGACCCTCAACACCGTCTGTTTCTGGAAACGGCCTGGCATGCTCTGGAAGATGCCGGCTACACGGCTGAAACCTTTGAAGGACTGATTGGTATTTTTGCCGGGGTTAGCATGAACACCTACATCTACTCTTACCTGCTTAATCGAAAAAGCAATATCACCGGTGCCGAGGGTTACCAGCTCTCCATTGGTAACGACAAAGACTTTTTAACCACGCGTGTCTCCTACAAATTAGGCTTAACCGGCCCCAGCGTGGATGTGCAAACCGCCTGTTCAACTTCGCTCGTGGCCACACACATTGCCTGCCTTAACTTACTGAATTACAACTGCGACATGGCTTTGGCAGGTGGCGTTTCCATTACCATTCCGCAAAAACAGGGCTACCTGTACCAGGAAGGCATGATTCTTTCCAAAGACGGCCACTGCCGCGCCTTTGACGCCAAAGCCAGTGGAACCGTTAGCGGCAATGGTACAGGCGTGGTTGTACTGAAAAGACTTGAAGATGCCCTGAAAGACGGCGACCACATTTACGCCATCATCAAAGGTTCGGCCTTTAACAACGACGGTGCCAATCGCGTTGGCTACACTGCCCCCTCTGTGGATGGTCAGTCGCAGGTTATTGCCAATGCGCAAATCATGGCCAATGTAAATCCCGAAACCATCACCTACATCGAAACACACGGTACCGGGACTTCCCTTGGCGATCCCATAGAAATTAAGGCTTTGACTCAGGTATTTCGCGAACACACGGAACGTAAACAATTTTGCGCCATTGGTTCAGTTAAAACCAATATTGGCCATTTAGACGCCGCAGCCGGGGTGGCCGGTTTGATTAAAGCTACTCTGGCCCTGCACCACAAACAAATTCCACCCAGTTTGCATTACGAAAAGCCCAATCCTCAAATCGATTTTGAAAACTCGCCCTTTTTTGTCAACACCCAATTACGTGATTGGCCAGCCGAAGACAACGGGCCAAGACGTGCGGCGGTTAGTTCGTTCGGTATCGGCGGAACCAATGTTCACGCTATTTTAGAAGAGGCGCCACAAATCGAACCGTCTGATCCGGCAAAGCCTTACCAGTTGTTGCTTTTTTCGGCTAAAACCAAAGAAGCGCTGGACAACCTGACACAACAATATGTCGATTTTTTTAAATCCAATCCTGAGGTTAATCTGGCCGATGTGGCTTACACTCTGCAATTAGGACGCAAACCTTTACTCAAACGTCGCGCTCTGGTCTGCCGCTCAACACAGGAAGCACTGGACATTTTAGAAAACAAAGACGCCAGGCGATTAATGACTCTGGGGCACGAAAAACAGCCCGAAGAGCCTGAGGTGGTTTTCATGTTTAGCGGACAGGGTTCTCAATACGTAAACATGGCCCACGATTTGTACCAAAGCGAACCTGTGTTTAAAGAAGCCGTTTATCGTTGTGCCGAAATCTTACAGCCCATCATTGAACTGGATTTAAGAGAAATTCTCTACCCAACTGCAGACAAACTGGACTGGGCGACTGAAAAAATTAATCAAACGGAATTCACCCAACCGGCGCTGTTTGTGATTGAGTACGCGCTGGCCAAATTGTGGATGCATTGGGGGGTTGAACCTAAAGCCATGGTCGGTCACAGCATTGGCGAGTACGTGGCCGCTCATCTGGCCGGTGTCTTCAGCCTGGAAGATGCCCTGTTGGTCGTTGCTCAGCGTGGTCGACTCATGCAGAGCGTTGACCCCGGCGCCATGATCAGCGTTCAGCTTAATGAGTCCGAAGTACAACCTTACTTAAACGATCAGGTTTCGCTGGCTGCTTTAAATGCGCCGGGTGTAACGGTGCTTTCTGGTCCATTTGAAGCCATTGAACAAATCGAAAAAGAGTTGAAAGAGAAAAGCGTGGCCTTCCGCCGCTTGCACACTTCTCACGCCTTTCATTCGGTCATGATGGAACCAATATTAGAACGATTTAAACGAGTAGTGAGTGGTGTTAAATTAAACGCGCCGCAAATGCCTTACGTCTCCAATGTTTCCGGAAGCTGGATTTCAGTAGAGGAAGCCACCGATCCGGAATATTACGCACAACAACTGCGCAACGCCGTGCGCTTTATGGACAATTTAAGTACTTTGTTAAGGGAATTAAATCCCATTTTGTTAGAAGTCGGTCCTGGTACGGCCCTCACCACTCTGGCCCGTCGACATCCTGACAAACAATTAAATACAACTATTCTAAGTTCTGTTCGCCATCCACGGGAAGAAACCAATGACCTGGCCTTTATTTTAAACACCCTGGGACGTTTGTGGTTGGCAGGCAAACACATCGACTGGAAGAATTATTATGGTAATGAACGACGTTTGCGTCTGGCCCTACCGCTCTACCCTTTTGAACGTAAGCGTTACTGGCTGGAAAGCAAAGGCGGATTAGGCGCCATGCCCCTGGCTGAAGAAAGCGATGAACTGCAAAAATTACCTTTAGAAAAATGGTTTTACGTCCCATCATGGCAGCAAAAAGCCATTCCCAGGGTTCAACCCACGCTGGAAAAAGAAGAGACCTGGCTGTTACTTAAAGATGACACGGGCCTGGCGCGCAATTTTCTTGAATTCTTGCAAAATGAAACCTTACCACTCAAGATGACGACCGTGGAGATTGGCACTTCTTTCAAACAATTAGGGAAAAACGAATTCGCCATGCCAATCGACGACCGTTCGTCTTTTGAGCAGCTTTTTGAACATTTGCAGAATGAAGATTCGCTGCCTGATCACATCGTTCACTGCTGGAATATTACAGCCAGCAGCCAATCTTCTGACATCTTAGACGAAGCCTTTATTGCCGGTTACCTGAGTTTACTTCACCTGGTGCAAACGCTTCACCAAATTGGTCATCACCGGCCTTTAAAATTGACCATTGTTACCAACCACCTGTACCAGGTAACAGGCTATGATGCTTACGAACCCTTAAAAGCCATTATTCTGGGCTTAAGTAAGGTGATTCCTCAGGAATTCCCGAACATTTCCTGTAGAATTGTAGATTTGAAGCTGCCGCACGATGTTTTTGGCAGCCTGCAGCCCATGAGCCAGAATTTAATTCAGGAACTGTTTGCTCAAACCAGTGATCCGGTGGTCGCTTTCCGGGGACGTGAACGCTGGATTCTGGATTTTAATCCCATTGAACTGCCTCAAACCAATCCACTATCAGGTTATCTTAAACAGGACGGACATTACCTGATTACAGGTGGTCTGGGACGCATTGGCCTTAATCTGGCCCGCTACCTGTCTCAAAAAACAAAAGCCAGATTGACACTCCTGGAAGTCGTTGACTTTCCTGAAGAACAAAAATGGGCTCAATGGTTAAATGAACATGATGAACACGATGCGACCAGTAAAAAGATTAAAATCTTGCAGCAAATCAAACAAAATGGTTCGCAGATATTGATTTTAAAATCAGACATTACCGATCAGCAGTCGGTTACTCAGGCCATTGAAACTGCTGAAAAACATTTTGGTTCGCTGAATGGGGTCATCCATGCTGCCGGCCTGGTGGGTGAGCAGGCCTTTAAACCCATTCCGGAACTAACGCGCGAAGATCTATTACAACAATTAGGGCCCAAATTAGAAGGCGCATTAAATTTGCGTCGTGCGTTGCACAAAAAAACGCTTGATTTCGTACTTTTGCAATCATCCATTTCATCCATTTTGGGTGGCTTTGGTTTTGGCGCTTATGCTGCTGCCAATGCCGGCTTAGACGCTCTGATTTACCTGCAAAATCAGGATGAGAACAACAACTGGCTAAGCATTAACTGGGATGGTTGGAACTTTGCCGAAACACTGCCCTCAGAAAATCAGGAACAAATGGAAGTAGCCCGGCTTGCTTTAACCCCAGAAGAAGGCATGGCTGCTTTTGAGCGAATTTTTGCCAATCCAGGCTTTGGCCAACTGGTTGTTTCCACAGGAAATCTTCAAAAAAGACTGGAACGATGGGTTAAAGGTTTGCAAAGAGAAGAATCCGTTGCAGAACAAGAAAAACCCATGCATGATCGTCCCGAGCTACCTTACGAATTTATTGAACCTCAAAACGAATTACAGGAAAAAATTGCTGTGGTCTGGCGCAAGCTTTTGGGTATTCAGAACATTGGCATTAATGATAACTTTTTCGATCTGGGTGGTAACTCCTTGATGGGTACTCAGCTCATTTCCGAATTACGCTCCACTTTTCAGGTCGAATTGCCCTTACGCGCTTTATTTGAGGACCCGACTATTTCAGGTGTGGCCAAAATCATCGAACAAGAAACCACGCAAAAAGAGGCTGCGCCGGTTGATCAGGTAAGTAACTTATTAGAACAACTCAAATCCATGTCCGATGAACAGGCAGCCGAATTATTGCGTCAGAAGAAAAAGCAGGATGAACAGGAATGAACAAAAACTTTTCCACCGAGGAAATTGTCAAACAAGTATTAAGCTTACCTTACGAAAAACGAGAACTTTTCGAGATTTTATTACGTGAACAGGGTATTGAACTGAATGATCTGGTCATTTTACCTCAGCCGCGCACCAGTAATCGTTTTCCATTATCATTTGCCCAGCAACGGTTATGGTTTTTAGACCGCCTGGAACCGGGTAGTCCGCTGTACAACATTCCTTCGGTGTTGAAAATGACGGGCGATTTAAACATCGCCGCCCTGGAAAAAAGTTTCAATGAAGTCATCAAACGGCACGAGGTTCTGCGCACCACTTTTGACGAACAAAATGGTCAACCAGTGCAGGTCATTCAACCCCAGCTTGCAATACCCATTGAGCAAATAGACCTGAGCCAGTTACCAGACGAGCAAAAAGAACATGAATTTCAGCGTCTGGCAATTAGCGAATCTTTAAAACCGTTTAGTCTGAACACGGGGCCGTTGTTGCGCATTACCCTTTTAAAGTTCGGCTCACAAAAATTCGGTCTGATCCTGGTCATGCACCACATCATTAGTGACAACTGGTCGACCGGTTTGTTTGTCCACGAGATCCTGCGTTTGTACCAGCAAGAAGCGCTTGGTAAACCGGCAAATCTGGAACCATTAACCATTCAATACGCCGACTTTTCGGTCTGGCAACGCAAATGGTTAAAAGGCAAAACACTGCAACAACAACTGGATTACTGGCGCCAGAAATTACAGGGCATTCCTCCTTTGTTGGAATTACCGCTCGATCGCCCCAGACCGGCCTACCAGACTTACAATGGCAATTTTAAACTTTTTGAAATCAAAGCTGACCTGGCAGAAAAGCTGCGCGAATTGAGTCGGCAACAAGATGTAACACTGTTCATGACCTTGCTGGCGGCCTTTTTTGTTTTGTTGCACCGTTACTCCAGTCAGGATAACATTTGCGTAGGTTCACCCATCGCTAATCGGAATCGCAAAGAAACCGAAAATCTGATCGGCTTTTTTGTCAACACACTGGTGCTTAGAGCTCAAATTGAAAACAATCCACAGTTTGATGAGTTATTGCAACAGGTAAAAGAAACCACCCTGGGCGCTTTTGCCAATCAGGATTTACCCTTTGAAATGCTGGTCGAGGAATTACAACCTGAGCGCGACATGAGCCATTCGCCGCTGTTCCAGGCCATGTTTGTCATGAACAATGCACCAGTTGAAAAATTACAACTGCCAGGCGTGGAAATCGAATTAATCGAGTTAGAAAACAAAACCACTAAATTTGATCTGATTTTGAATGTTACCGACGGCGATCTCCCTTTAAAGTGCAAACTGGAATACAATACCGATTTGTTTAATGATCAAACCATGGATCGACTGATCGGTCATTACCTGATGATTTTACAGGCAATCGTAACCAATCCGCAAATTAAGGTAGGGCAAATTAATTTACTAACAGAAGAAGAACAGACCTTACTCATCGAAACATGGAGCCAGCCGGAACACTGGTACCAGGAACAAAAAACCATTGTTCAGTTATTTGAAGAACAGGCCGAGCAAAACAGCCATTTGCCAGCATTACGCGTTAAAACCCAAACCCTTACCTACCAGGAATTAAATGCTAAAAGTAATCAGTTTGCTCATTACTTGCTCCGAAAAGGCGTGCGCAAAGGGCAAATCATTGGCATTAATGCCGATCGTTTGGCCGATATGATTGTGGCCATGCTTGGCGTACTCAAAGCCGGTGGAGTTTATTTACCTTTAGATCCCGATTACCCGCTGGATCGGCTGGAATACATGATAGAAGACTCCAGAGCCAGTTTATTGGTTACCAAGGCTTACTTTAAAACTCAACCCAAAACCAAGGTTCAGCGCATCTATTTAGATGAAGAATGGGAAGCTATTTTAAGCGAACCCACTGCAAATTTAAACACACCGCTTTCGCCGGATGATGTAGCCTATGTTATTTACACCTCTGGTTCCACCGGCCAACCAAAAGGTGTGGAAGTGCAACATGGCCCTCTGGCCAACCATTGCGTTGACATGAAAGCATTTTACGAATTAACGCCCGACGACAATGTGTTACAATTTGCCGCGCTCAATTTTGACGCTTCCATTGAGCAGATTTTACCCCCATTAATCAGTGGAGCAACGGTGTGCATGCGCGACAATGAAATCTGGAGCGCCACACAATTCGTGCAAAAAATCAAAGAATTTGATTTAACCGTCATTAATCCGCCCACGGCCTACTGGAATCAATTCGTTCGGGAACTGGCCAGGCAACCGGAGCTTCTGCCAGAAAACCGCATCCGCCTGATCATTGTTGGCGGCGATGTCTTTTATCCGGACACTGTACAAAGCTGGCAATCGTTGAATCTGAAGAAGGCTCGTTTACTTAATGCCTATGGACCAACAGAAACGGTGATTACCGCCGCCACTTTTCAGGTAAAACCCGATTTCCAGGGCATGTCCGTTCCTATTGGTAGACCACGGGCCAACCGCGAAGTATTTGTTGTGGATCAGTACGGCAATCCCTCGCCGGTGGGCATTCCTGGTGAGCTGCTCATTGGTGGCAGTAATCTGGCGAAAGGTTACTTGCATCGACCAGAATTAACGGAAGAACGCTTTGTGAACAATCCCTTCCATCCCGAACGTGGCCGTGTTTACCGTACCGGCGATCGGGTTCGCTTTTTAGCCGATGGTAATCTGGAATTTTTGGGTAGAATCGACACCCAGGTTAAAATTCGTGGTTTTAGAATCGAATTAGGTGAAATT
Organism: Caldisericaceae bacterium; assembly: GCA_021160885.1. GTDB lineage: Bacteria > Calditrichota > Calditrichia > Calditrichales > Calditrichaceae > Caldithrix. The sequence goes on along the minus strand of JAGHBR010000002.1, from coordinate 232 downwards.
GAAAATCTGATCACCAGCCTAAAAGGTATTAAACAGGCTGTGGTAAAAGCATTTGACCTGGAACGCGGCGACAAGGTCCTGGTAGCCTATTATCAATTGGAAGAGCCGGAAAATGAAATTTCCGATGAAAACATTAAAAACCATTTGAAACAATTCGTGCCTGATTACATGATTCCCACGCTTTTCATTAAACTCGACCAGATTCCACTCAGTCCGGCAGGGAAAATTAATC
>JAGHBR010000290.1 GCA_021160885.1 Caldisericaceae bacterium | reverse complement strand
GAACCTACGACCCTCCCGACTTGTCGGGATGCTCCAGACCAACTGAGCTTTTTAAAAAAGAAAAGCCCATCTGTTGAAGACAGGCTTAAGTAAGTGGGCGATGTAGGATTCGAACCTGAGACTCTCCCGACTTGTCGGGATGCTCCAGACCAACTGAGCTTTGTAAAAAAGAAAAGCCTGTCTGGTAAGACAGGCAATAATTGTGGGCGATGTAGGATTCGAACCTACGACCCCCTGCTTGTAAGGCAGGTGCTCTAGACCAACTGAGCTAATCGCCCGGTTATTTAGCGATTATTTTTTGTCCTTGACCATTATTGCCACCGGTATGACAATTAAATAGGCTATGATCAGCACAACAGGTGCCAGGTGCAGCGACAGGAATCCGTCAGCAGGCGGTTGAGCCATTAAAACATAACCTAATATAATTAAGGCCAAACCAACAAGAAAAATGTTGATATTTTTCTTGCCAATAATAATTGCCTCAACCCTTTTTCCCTGGCGTTTCTTTTGTGCCTTTTTACCAGCAGCTTTGGCCATAATTCATTCTCTCTTTAATTTTGAGCACCAAATATAAACAGATTTTGAAAGCTGCGCAAAATTTTTTTATTTTGTTTGAATTAATGGATTTCATTGTTTATTTTCAAAAAACAATTCGGGAAATAAAACAATGAAGTCAAAGTCTCAAAAAATTCGTTTGGGTGTTTTTATTTTTATTGGGCTTGTTTTGCTTGTCGGAATGGTTCTTATTTTATCTATTGAAAAATATTTCAAAGAAAGAGACATCTATTACATTAAATATGAAAATGTGTCGGTTAGCGGGCTTGATGCGGGTAGTGCGGTAAAATACCTGGGCGTTCATATTGGTTCGGTTGAAAAAATTGAAATTAACCCGGAAAATATCAGCCAGATTATTGTAACCATAGGCGTAAGACACGGCACTCCCATTAAGCAGGATGTTGTGGCCGATATCTCGACAATTGGTATTACTGGTTTAAAAATTATTGAATTACGGGGAGGTACCCAGGATGCTCCATTGCTTAAACCCGGCGGCTATATCAAACCTGGGCGTTCGTTAACGGAAGAGATTACCGGAAAGGCAGAAGTAATTGCCGAAAAGATTGAACTGGTTCTTAACAACTTAATCAAGTTTACTGACCCCGTTAATCAAAATAAGATCTGGACATTAAGGGATAAATCTCAATCAGTATTAAATCGCCTTAATCATATTTTGACTTGGACGAAACCGCGTTTGGAGAATATTTTAACCAACCTTGACACCAGCATGACTAATCTCGCCTATGCTAGCAAATCAGCGCGTTTTACCTTACAAACCATTGAATCAGTTGCTCGATCAGACACTCTTAAAAATACTTTGCGCAACATTGCTGAGGTTGCGGAGAAACTTAACAAAGCCAATATTTATAATTTGGATGAAGATCTTAATTTTGCCGTTAATCGTTTAAATCATTTACTGAAACAAATAGATTTGTTGGTCAATATGAACAGTGTTCGATTGAATCAAACCTTAGAGCAACTCAATCAAACCATGCGCTATTTAAACAGTGCCGCACGGCAAATTGATGAAAACCCTGCTGTTTTAATTGGTGGTACCAAACCGGAGAATCCTCCAGATGAAAAACTTAAAGATTAAATACCTTTTTGTGATTTTAATTTTGGCAATAAGTTCACTCTTTTTTCAGTGTACAAGTAAACAAATTTTAAAAAAATATTACGTTCTTGATGAGAAAATAGATTCAACGCTGATTAAGCAGGCACCGTTGCCCTATTCGGTAATGATTGAGCCCTTTTGGGCCAATCCAGCTTATAAAACCAAACAAATTGCTTTGAGAACGGCTAATCATGAACTTCAATAATATTATAAAAATTTATGGAGCGAAGCCCCTGATGTGGCTCTGCGTTTTTTGCTATGGCGTAAATTGAAAACCGTTAATTTGTTCCAAAACTGCGAATTAGCCATTAGTCAGGTTTTTCCTCAATATGGAATCAGCGGAACGCTGGATCGCCTGGAAGTCAAAAACCGCGGTAAAAAGAATAAATATCCTATGGCCCGTATCAAAGGCAGGCTTGAGTTATTTGATTTCAAAACCCGTCAAATGGTGGTCCGCCATTCATTTGACCGTGCGATGAATTTACCTAAAAAATTTTCGATGAATCAGTTTGTGACCAGTGTTAATCAAATGATGAATGAAGAAATTGATTTGTTCATAAAAAAAATGTCTTCAAGTTTGCAGTAGCGGGTTTGTTTTATGGAACAGATTCAAATTACACTTCCAGAACAAATTAATCATTCATTAATTAAGGATCTGCAAAAGGAAATAGCGCCATACAAGAGCAAAAAATTTGAAGGGCAATCGGTCTGGCTGGATTTTAGTAATACAAAACAATTGGACAGCGCCGTTGCTGTTTTTTTACATCGTTTAAAAGAAGATTTTAAAAAACAGAATATTGAACTTCGCTGGATAAACACTTCCGAAGAGGTAGAAAAATCATTAAAGCTTTTTAGCCCGCTGGCCCGGGCGAAATTTGAAGCTAAAAGAAAAAATTTTTTTGAAACCATCGGCGAACTTGGGTACAACCTATTTAATCAATTTGTAGAATCCATTTTTTTGTTTTCCAACATTGGATTTTGGGCCATAGTCAGTTTTTTTAAACCGGGCATGCGGCGAAAAGGTGAAATTGCCAATCAGGGGGTTTTGATTGGCGTGAACGCCCTGCCCATTGTGGCCTTAATTGCCTTTTTAATTGGCTTTATTCTGGCTTTACAGTCTGCTGCTCAGTTACGCCAGTTTGGAGCAAACATCTACGTGGCTGATTTAATTGCCATTGCTATGGTTAGTGAAATGGGACCTTTGATTACGGCCATTCTGGTAGCCGGGCGTTCCGGTTCTGCCATTACAGCCGAAATTGCTACCATGAAAGTCAGCGAGGAAATTGATGCTTTAACGGTAATGGGCGTAGATCCCATTCCTTACCTGATTGTTCCTAAACTTTACGCCCTGGTTATCACGCTGCCCTTGCTAACCGTTTTTGCTAACATCATCGGTATTTTAGGCGGCGCCATTATCGGTGTAACCTATCTGGATATTAGCATTTATCCGTTTTTTAAAGAGGTTTTCTCGGTACTGCGCTACAAAGAAATTATTACCGGCCTAGTAAAAAGTTTAAGCTTTTCAATTATTATTTTGTTAACAGCCACCTACTTTGGTTTTAAAGTAAAAGGTGGTGCCGAAGGTGTGGGGCGGGTAACGACCGCCTCGGTGGTTGCTTCAATCTTTTTTGTTATTGTGGCAGATAGTATTTTAGGACTCATTTTTTATTTTGGAGAACCGGCGTTCTGATGAGTGAATCCTTAATCCAGGTACAAAATCTGGTTAGTGGTTATGATGACCAGATTGTGTTGAACGATATTAGTTTTGAAGTCATCCCCGGTGAAATTCTGGTTATTTTAGGAACCAGTGGATGTGGGAAAACCACCTTGCTCAAGCACCTGATTGGCCTGATTCAGCCCTTTTCCGGCCAAATAAAACTTTTAGGACAGGACCTGATAAATTCAAATGAAAAAGAATTATTAAACCTGATGCGCCAGGTGGGTGTTTTGTTTCAAAATGGCGCCCTGTTAAATTCAATCACAGTGGCCGAAAATATAGCTATTCCTCTTGAACAACACACAAATTTGAATGACAGGCTCATTGAAGACCTTGTTCATTTAAAACTTTCGCTGGTTGGCTTAAGTCATGCGGCTAATTCTTTGCCTTCAGAACTGTCCGGAGGCATGCGTAAGCGTGCGGCTTTGGCGCGGGCCATTGCCTTAGATCCTAAAATTCTGTTTGCCGACGAACCGGGCGCAGGATTAGACCCGGTTACCGCTTCTTCTTTGGACCGTTTGCTATTAAACCTGCGCGAATTGTTGGGCATGACTTTAGTGGTGGTTACCCATGAATTGGGGAGCATCAAACGAATCGCAGATCGCATTTTGTTTTTACACCAAGGCAAGGCGGTCTTTTACGGAAAATTAAGCGACGCTCTAAAATCAGATATTGAACCGGTTCAGCGTTTTTTCAATGCTTAATTGTTTTGCCTTCCATGGAACGGAAGCATAGAAATATTGTGCTAAGATAAAATTGTAGAAAATGTAATATCGGCCATTCCTGGTTAAATTAATTCAGTGTAAAGCAGTCTTGTTCAATTAATCTGCAACTGAAGAAATGGTAAAAAATATTCTGCCATTTTTGATTGCCATTTTGTTCGTGGTTTCGTTTTCATTAGCGCAGGAAAGTGCCTCTCTGGAGCCCTGGCTTGACCTCATTCAGGATGATCCGACCTTGGCCGAACTGTTAACCGACCTTTTAGAGAACCCATTGCCCATTAATGAAGCTTCAAAGAAAGACTGGCAAAGAATTCCATTGCTTACTTCCGATGAAATTGATAGCATTTTAACTCAACGTAACAAGCAGGGGACATTTAGTTCGGTAAGAAAAATTCGTAAAATTATTGGGACGCAAAAATACCGGCGGATTCGACCTTTTTTGACTTTACATAGGGTAAAAAAACGCTGGCTTCGGTTAACGCAGCGTAATTACTGGACGATTGAAACAGCCCCGGAAATCACCAGTCAAAAATTCCAGGGCAATAAAGTTTACAATTTAAGCCGTTTGCTTTTTGAAGAAAAAGATCACTGGCAGGTTGGACTGGTTACGCAAAAAGATGTTGGGGAGCCCCTTTTTAATGATTATTGGAATGGATTTGTTGCTTATTTTTCTAAAAAGTGGCAATTAATCGCGGGTAGCTATTATCTGCAATTGGGTCAGGGACTGCTGTTTAGCGCTCCTTTCGGGCAGGTTAAAAGCAGCCTGAGTATGTCGCCTTTTCATGCAACCAAAATGACTGTACGGCCATACCTCGGCACTTCTGAAAATTTTGCTCAAACTGGATTCTGTTTAGCTGGTAGTTGGCAAAACCACGCTGAATATCTTTTCTTTTGGGCCAACAATTTGCGGGATGGCCGTTACAATTCTCAAACGTTAAAAATAATTGGTTTCGATTTTAGTGGGTATCATTGCAGTGTGGCTGAACAAGAGAAAAAAGATTTAATTCAGGAAAGAATTTTAGGCTTTTCTGTCAAAAAAGCACTGTTCAACCGATTGGCTTATCAGCTTTCGGCTGCCCAAATGAAGTACACACCGTCAATTGATTTTAACGAAGAAAACGTAAGCTGGAATAATCTGCGTCGTAGCCGGTATCAATTTAAAGGGCAACAGCTGAGCGTTTTAAGCTTTAATTACGATTTTAACGCCCGGCTCTTTCGTCTAAGCGGCGAACTGGTTGCCAGCCGCCAGAAAACACCGGGATTTACGCAAAGTTGTTGGTTGAAAGGTAAGTCTTTGCAAACAGGTTTAATGTTCTGGAATTTGAGCCGAAATTTCCAGTCGCCTTACGGCCGCGCTTTTGATGATGCTAATCCTTTTCCCCGTGCTGTTCGTGGCTTCTATTTTGCTCTGGCCTGGCAGAAAGAACGCTGGAACTTTAATTTTTACAAACTGATCAAAAAAGATCTATGGCGAACCTATCTCAGCCCTTTTCCCGGGCTGCATGATGAATGGCTTGTAGACTTAAACTATGACCGGGAGGACACTAATTGGCAATTTCGTTGGCGAAAAATATCCACTTCAGCAAATGACCTAAGTTGGACACACACCAATACCTGGCGCTTACAACTGACTATGAAGCTGAACAAAAACATCGAATTTAAAAGTCGTGTACAATACGTTCAAATTAAGCCTTTAAAAGAAGATGGTTTGCTGAGCTATCAACAGCTACACTGGCATTTTCAACAGCACTTTTGGTTTACGCTGCGTTTTTCTTTTTATCGAACGGATTCATACCAGTCAAGAATTTACGAATATGAAAGTGATGTGCCCGGCAGTTTTGCTAATTTCCCTTTGTATGGAGATGGCTATAAATGGTTTTATTTTTTACGCTGGCAACCTTTAAGTAGTTTGCAAGTTTGGTTAAAATTTCGCTACCAGATGATTAGTGACAAAAAGCTGACTGATATAGATTATGGTAAGAATTCTTCTCAACTGGAACGCATGATTCGCCTGCAAATTAGCCTTAAAATTTAAGGCAGCCGAACTGCAAACAGAATAGCTTCAAAGTCACAGAACTCTTAAAAACAATTTTGAATGTTGAGGTTTAAATTTTGAATTGGTTTTAGTTGAATAGCTAAAGACTGAGATGTTTTTGTGATTAAACCCCAGTTTGACAATTCATTCTAAATTTTTGGGAAAGCAACTTAACCCATCTTGAACAGATTTTGCCGAAAATATACTATAATATGTACGTTTGTAACTTATAAGTTATTGTTTTTATTGAATTGAATTTTCGAAATCTTGATGTAGTGCCCATACAATGAGAAGGTGTTGTTTTTTCTGTTTTTATGTTGTATATTCGTAATTAAAGTCTGTACTCAAAACGAAACTTTTCACATAAAAGGTGTTAAATGTTTGATTTAAAATACATATTTCAAGTTTACATTAATATATTTAATAACTTATGGCCTATTTGATTAATATAGAAATTTCATATTATACAATATTGTAGTGGTAATAAAATTTTTTGACATGTTGTTTTTTAAGGACTTAACGCACTTTACTGTTCAAGATGGGTTAACGACCAACTACTTCCGGAACTTCTTTTGCGCTTAATCTGATCATGATCCTGAAAAAAGACTGAAATGTAATGCGAACTCTGCTCATAGGAAAGCGAAGCATTCTTTAAATTACTGTCAGTGCTTAAAGCCAGTGAATATACCGAACTGGACGAAGAAGCGTAATGTGTAAAGTTAAATTTTTGATAAAGAATAT
>JAGHBR010000363.1 GCA_021160885.1 Caldisericaceae bacterium | reverse complement strand
GAACATTTCAATGACGAGTATTTCAAACCATTCGAAAAAGTCGGTGCTACCGGCATGAATGGTACAACCAATCGCGATCGTACAAACTATTTTGAAACGGTGCCGGTTAATGCGCTGGATCTGGCCTTGTGGATGGAATCAGATCGTATGGGACATTTACTTGGCGCTATTGATCAGGCAAAGCTGGATGAGCAGCGCGGCGTGGTGCAAAATGAAAAACGTCAGGGAGAAAATCAACCGTACGGCAAGGTTTGGACCTGGATTGCACACAACACGTATCCCAAAGGGCATCCTTATTCCTGGACTACCATTGGCTCCATGGAGGACTTAAATGCTGCCTCTCTGGAAGATGTGCATGAGTGGTTTAAAAATTACTACGGTGCGGCCAACGCTTATCTGGTAATTGCTGGCGATGTGAACACCGAACAGGTTAAACAGAAAGTGGAAGAATATTTTGGCGACATTCCGCCAGGCCCACCTGTGGTTAAACATGATGTCTGGGTGGCTAAAATGGAAGGTACACATCGCATGATTGCCCAGGACCGTGTTCCCCAGGCACGCATCTGGAAAGTCTGGAATATTCCGGAATGGGGCAACAAGGAAGCGGTCTTGCTTGATCTGGCTTCTTCTGTGCTGGGCAGCGGTAAAAATTCACGCCTTTACAAACGCCTGGTTTACAAAGACCAGATTGCCACGGATGCATCAGCCTATGTTTATTTAGGTGAAATTGGCGGACAGTTCATGATTTCCGCTTCTGCCAGGCCCGGTATTGATCTGGCTCAGGTAGAAAAAGCCATTGACAAAGAATTCCAAAAATTTCTGGAAAACGGTCCGACCAAAAGTGAATTGAAACGCGTTCAAGTTCAGTATTTATCTAGATTTGTAAAAGGTATTGAACAAATCGGCGGTTTTTCAGGTAAAGCCAATATTCTGGCACAAAACGAAGTGTATGGTGGCCGCCCAGATTACTTTAAAAAGACGGTTAATTGGGTGGTTGATGCAAGGCCTGAAGATGTGCATGCGGTTTCCAAAAAGTGGCTGAGTGATGGGGTCTTTATTCTGGAAGTACGTCCATTTCCCAAATTCAGTACGACCGGCAAAGATGTTGACCGTTCTAAATTACCCGATACGGGTACTCCCCCGGAACCAGAGTTTCCCGCTTTCGAAAAAATTAAATTAGACAATGGTCTGGAAATTTTTTACACCAAACGTACCACGGTACCGGTTGTGAATATGTCCATGGTCATCGATGCCGGTTATGCCGCTGATCAATTCGCCTTACCAGGAACAGCAAATCTTACACTCTCTATGCTGGATGAAGGCACGCCTGAGATGTCCTCGCTGGAAATAAGTGAAAAATTAGACCTTTTAGGCGCCGATTTGAGGACCGGTTCCAACCTGGACATTTCCTATGTTCGATTAAATGCGCTTAAAACAACACTGCCGGAGGCAATGGAAATTTATTCTGAGGTGATTTTGCATCCGACCTTTCCGCAAAAGGAACTGAATCGGTTGAAAAAACAGATCATTGCCGGCATTAAACGAGAACAGTCCCAACCGGTGCAAATGGCTTTACGTGTGCTGCCAAAATTCCTTTACGGTCAGGGGCATGCGTATGGTAATCCTTTGACTGGCAGCGGTACTATCGAAGCTGTTCAAAAACTAACCCGCGAAGATTTGATTCAATTTCACCAGAACTGGTTTAAGGCCAACAATGCAAAATTGGTTGTGGTCGGTAATATTGATAAGAACGAACTGGTTGCCATGGTAAAAAAACATTTTGGAACCTGGAAGTCAGGCTCTGTACCAAAGAAGAATATTTCGGATGTGGCTTTAAAACCGGCTCAGATTCTGCTGATCGATAAGCCCAATTCGCCACAATCCTTAATCATCGCAGGTCATGTGGCTCCGCCAAAAAACGATAGCCAAAACCTGGCCATCGAAATGATGAATAAAGTGCTTGGCGGCACATTCACTTCTCGCCTAAATATGAATTTAAGGGAAGAAAAACACTGGTCGTATGGCGCCAGATCCATGCTGTTGGATGCTCGCGGCCCGGAATTGTTTTTTGCTTACGCTCCGGTGCAAATAGACAAAACCAAAGAGTCCATACAGGAAATTCTTAAAGAATTAAAGGGCATTTTAACAGACAAACCAATTACAGCAGAAGAATTGGAAAAGGTTAAACAGAATGAGGTTCTGAAGTTGCCGGGCACCTGGGAAACAAGCCGCGCCGTTTTAGGCAGCATTCAGGAAATTGTGGCCTATAATTTACCTGAAAATTTCTGGAATCAATATCCAGACATGGTGCGTGGCTTGACCCTGGAGCAGTTGCAGAATGCAGCCAAACGAACCATTCATCCGGAAAATCTCATCTGGATTGTAGTTGGCGATCGTTCTAAAATTGAGCAACCAATTAAAGAATTAGGTGTTGCAAATGTTACGGTAATTGACGTAGAAGGTAATCCGGTAGAATAATCTGAAAAAAAACAATTAAAGCCCCGTTTGTGTTGGCACAGGCGGGGCTTTTTTTATAAGAGTAGGCGAACAATCACAGCCGGTAGAGTAGCAACCAACAGGCTTAATAGCGAGCCGATTAGAAAGTACTCAGCGAATGATTTCTTGTTTAGTTCATTAAAACGGGCTAAAGATTTTAAAGCAATAATTATGGCAATGGCACCAATCTGATTAAAAATGACCAAAAAGTAAACAAAGATTCTCTCCAAAATTCCAATCCATTTACCACGTTCATATTCTTCCGCATCCGGTGAAGTTTGATTTTCTGTAACAGGCACGGTTTTTAAACTGGTTAAGGCTAGGCGAATGACAATAGTGCCTTCTTTTATGATCAAAATAAAACCTAATAGAACTAATGAAATATTAAAAGGGATTTGCGGTATCAGAGCTAATGAAAAATTAGTTTTGGGCAAATTAGAAAATACCACAGAAGGAAAGACCAGAGTCAGGAAAGGCAGTGAGATCAGCAGGCCGTACCACCAGGCTCTGTATTTTTCCTGTTTCGGAATCAGTAAAGAATCGGCTAATTGCAACAAAAAGTAAAAAATAAAAAACAGAAATGCTTGTAAAAAGGAAGCTACGCAAAAAAACAAAAGAAGACCAAAGAGTACTCTAAACCAGAAGGTTTTCAGTTCAGCTTTTTTTCCGGCCATTACCTGATTAATATCGTAAAAGAAGAGTCGGCCGGCAAAAAAGAGGTTCAAAAATATCAAGGCCTGATTCATTTTGCTAACCTTTCAAATAGCTGTTCAATTGGGATTCCAGAAACAGCTCGCTTTCCATGATGAGCGAAAAGACGGGCTTGCTAAGATGTTGTGAAATAGCCGGTTGGCTCATTTTTAGGCTATTGGCAATTTCTTTTTGTCGTTTGCCCTGACGATGCATGGTCAGGATTTTTAATTTTTCGATGGACCAGGTTTGCAGGTTCAAATCAATCCAGCGCAAAAGTAGTTCCAGCGCTTTGTGTTGAATTTCATCCATAGCGGTAATCAATAAATATTTTCGATTTTGTAAACGGGCTTGTTCAATGGCTTCACGCGCGTAATGGAAGGCGCTGCCATCCATGCCAATAGCAGCCTGACGATTAATCGGCGTTTCAATCTGTCCCAGCCCCAGTCCAAAACGTACCTGCACTGGCTCCATGGCTATTTCAAACTGATGTACTAACATGAATAAGTCCTGAGTGCTT
>JAGHBR010000331.1 GCA_021160885.1 Caldisericaceae bacterium | reverse complement strand
TAAAACCTACCCTGTTTTAAATTAATTAATTTCTCATTTCCACAAATTGTTTAACTTTTTGTAAAGCAGCTCCGGAATCGATGACTTCCGCTGCTAATTGAATCCCCTGGTCAATGGTGTTTACTTTTCCGGCGGCTTTTAAAGCAAACGCGCTGTTTAAAAGTACAATGTCCCGATCAGCGCCTTTTTTGCCTTTAAAAATCAATTTTAATTTTTCTGCATTTTGCTCTGCCGATTGCCCAAGAATTTCATTCAATTCACCTGAAGTTTGAAAACCATTAAACTCGAAATGATTTAATTGTCTTTCCTTTGCTTTTACTTCGTGCACCCTGGTCGTGCTAAAAGGAGAAACTTCGTCCAGCCCATCGCTGGAGTGTACAACATAGGCATAATCATGACCTCGTTCTAATACCACATTGGCCATCATTTCAGCAGCCTGTGCATTAAAAGCCCCGATCAACTGCCGCTTTACTCCCGCCGGATTGAGCAAAGGGCCCAGCATGTTAAAAACGGTGCGCATGTTTAAACTTTTGCGATGCGGCGCAATGTTTTTCATGGCCGGGTGGTAAAGCGGGGCAAAAAAGAAGGTAATCTTGATTTCATCAGCGCATTGTTTGGCCTGCTCCGCATTAAGCTGAATATTGGCGCCTAAAGCTTCCAGCAAGTCAGCTGAGCCGGCTTTGCTGGAAATGGACCGATTGCCATGCTTGGCCACTGTAACACCTGCGGCGGCCAAAACGAAGGCCACTGTGGTCGAGATATTAAATGTGCCTTTACCATCGCCGCCCGTACCACAAACATCAATAGCCTGGTCATCTTGCAACGGCACCTTGACCATGTGCTCAGTTAATACGTCTAAAAAGCCGTTGATTTCATCCACACTCTCCCCTTTCTGGCGCAAGCCCATTAGCAAGGCGCCAGCCTGAGTAGCCGAAATAGCATCATCAATAATCAATTGCAGGGCTTCGCGGGCTTCAGTGCGTGTTAAATTCTGCCCGCAAGCTATTTTCTCTAATATTTCTTTCATGATAATCCCCTCTCTTTTTGAATGCTTGTGAACCAATTTTTCAGCATTTTTAGCCCGTCTCTGGTTAAAATTGATTCCGGGTGAAACTGAATGCCCACCACTGACAAATATGAGTGACGAATGGCCATTATTATGCCATCTTCTGTGTAGGCAATCGTTTTGAACTCCTCTGGCAGAGTTTCTGGATCAATGATTAAGGAATGGTATCTGGTAGCAGGAAATGGCGAATAAATTCCTGTAAAAAGCGGATCTCCATCATGGTAAATTTTTGAAACCTTACCATGAACCGGTTCCTGCGCCCGCACAATTTTTGCCCCAAATACCTGGCCTATGGCCTGGTGGCCAAGACAAATACCCAGAACGGAAATTTCTGGGGATAATTTTTCGATGACTTCCAGACAAACGCCAGATTCGTCCGGCGTTCCCGGACCTGGCGACAGTACAATACCGGAGGGCTGTAAAGCACGGATTTCGTCAAGCGTAATAGCATCGTTTCGAAAAACCTTTAAATTTTGAGTAAGCTGCCCAAAATAGTCCACCAGGTTGTAGGTAAACGAATCGTAATTATCTATGAAAAGTAACATTATTGACCTCCTGAGGCTTTTTCAATCGCTTTTAAAAGGGCTTTACCTTTGTTTAGCGTTTCCTGATATTCATTTTGCGGCACACTGTCCGCGACAATGCCAGCACCTGCTTGCCAGTAAAGTTTACCGTCTTTAGCCAACATGGTTCGAATGGCAATGCAGGTGTCCATGTTACCCGCGTAATCAAAATAGCCAACCGCCCCGGCGTAAAAACTGCGTTTTTGGGGCTCTAATTCATTAATAATTTGCATGGCTCTGATTTTTGGTGCGCCCGAAACCGTGCCTGCCGGAAATGCCGCTTTAAAGGCATCTACCGCTGTTACATCGGGTTTAATTTTACCAAACACATGACTGATAATGTGCATGACATGAGAATAGCGCTCCACCGTCAACAGGTCTTCCACCCGCACCGTACCTGGCTGGCAAACACGCCCCAGATCGTTTCGGGCCAGATCGACTAACATGATGTGTTCTGCCCGCTCTTTCGGATCGTTTAGCAATTCATTGGCCAGTAAAGCATCTTCCTGTTCATCTTTACCTCGACGGCGCGTTCCGGCAATGGGAATGATCTCTAATTGCCCATCATCCAGGCGAATCAACGGTTCCGGTGAAGTGCCCAAAAGCTGAAATTCGTTAAAATCCATAAAAAACATGTAAGGCGAAGGATTGATGGTGCGCAGAGCGCGGTACACCTGAAAGACATCGCCACTAAAGTTTAACGAAAAACGCTGAGAAATCACAACCTGAAAAATGTCACCAGCGTAAATATGGTCAATGGCCTTGCGTACCGCAGCTTCAAAATCAGATTGCTCAAAATTATGATTAATTCTGGATGAAATAAGATTAAAAGGATTTAAGGTAAACGATTCGTTAGCTAAGATCATTTCTTTTAACTGGTTTAATTTTTCCACTGACTGCAGGTAATCGTTTTTTAAATGGCGGGCATCTTTAACATCAATCAATTTGATCAGGAATATTTGATTCTTTACATGATCAAAGGCAATAATTTCGTCAAAGAAACCCAGGAATGCGTCCGGGATGTTTAAATCACTTTTTTGGGCAACAGGAATATTTTCAATCTGACGAATCATATCATAGCCCAAATAGCCGACCGCTCCGCCGGTGAAGCGTGGTAATCCCGGCAGGTGAATGGCTGGCTTTTGTCTTAACTGCTGGTTTAATTGATTGAAAAAGGGACTGTCCGGCTGGAAGGCTGAGGCATTTTTTTCAATTAAAAACTGATTTGGTGTAATCCCAATGAAAGAATAGCGTCCCATTTGTTGCCCCTTGACCACACTTTCCAGCAGAAATGAAAAAGAGCTTTGCCGGCGTAATTTCAGGTAAACCAGTGTCGGCGTCAGAAAATCGGATTGTAAAACCTGGTAAACCGGTAAACGGTAACCTGGTCGCGCATTCTTTTCAATCATTTCAAAGGGAACGATTTCTGAAAAATGTTCGATATCAGACAGCGTATTGTTTCTATTCATAGTAACATTACTCCAATAAAAAACCCACTCATTAGAGAGTGGGTTCAGTTTTACAACGGAAAAATTTTAAAGACTGAACCCTATTTGAATTTAAACCATGCCCACCAATTTAAGAG
>JAGHBR010000224.1 GCA_021160885.1 Caldisericaceae bacterium | reverse complement strand
GTTCGCCCGCTAAAAAAAGCAGCCGTACTTACTTTTAAAAGACTATTCAATATATGATGCGTTCTTTCCAATTCTCGTTCCGTTTCTTTACGCCCGGTAATATCTTTCATAAACACCATATAAATTCCCTGTTCCGGATCCACTGTTGTTGTCAGTCCCTCAACCACCTGAGCAGAACCATCATCTCTAATTAACTTAAATTCAGCTTCCTGGATGCCATCCTTCTTTTTTTTCAGGGATTTTAAGTCAGCTAATGCTTCTTCAACGTCCTCTTGACGAATTATATCGTTAAGGCCCAGGCCTAACACCTCGTGTTCCGCTTTTTTGCCCAACATTTTCACAAATTGCTGATTGGCAAAAATGATCTTCCCATCCTTTTCCAGAATAATACCCAGGGGAGCGGCTTCGATAAATGTTTTAAACTTGCCGGCGCTCTCCAATAATTTTTTTTCATTTTCATCCCGTTGAATGGCCGCTCCGATAATTTCTGCGGCAGTCTGCAATATTTTTATCTCTTCTGAATTCCATTGCCTGATTTTTCGACAGGCATCGAACCCTAAAATTCCCCACCACACCTCATTTACAAAAATAGGTACCGCCAGCATAGCCTGCACATTTCTGGCTGAAAAGAATTTTCTTTCGGCTGCAGAAAAATCTTTTAATGCTCCGTAAATAGGTTTTCCAAGGCTCAACTTTTGCTCCAAGCGTTTAAAAACAGATTCACTAAACGTATTTTTTTGCCAGGTCGGTTTAAGTGGCGGAATGTCAGGGGCTACCCACTCATATTTTAACTCTGGTTGCCAGCCTCCGTTCAGCTCATGCACTACCTGAACAAACAACACACGATCCACGCCGGTAGCCTGGCCTAAAAGGGCCAGACTTCTATTTATTTTGGTTTGCCAGGCGGGTGTACGTAATAATTGACGGGCTATTTGATTAATCGCCTCTAAAAGGGCCTCTTTTTGTTTTAATGCTTTAATAAAATTACTTCTCTCTGTAATGTCTTCCACCGTTATCAGAATCGCCGGTTGATCCTGGTAGTTAATTTCTGCACGATGCAACCTGAGAAGCAATGGATGCCCTGCAAAAGAAATCAGTTCTATTTCATTAATCTGTTGGTCAGCAGAAACATATTGGGTAAGGATCGTTTCCAGGCCGGAAGCGGATTTCCCTGAAATTGTTTCCGCAGCCCTGTTGCTGAACATCACCTTGCCCTTTTGATCGATTAATAAGATGCCGGTATTTATTTCTTGCAAGATTTGGGTTGTCAATTTTTCCCGATTGCTGATTTTTTGAAATAATTTTTGTCTTTCCATGGCATGTAAAATTACGCGTTCGATAAAATCAGCCGGTAAAATTTGTTTGGGCACATAATCCTGAGCACCGGCTTCGATAATTTTCCCGATTAATTCGGGATCATTTATCGAGGTTAGCACAACTTTCGGAATAGCGGGAGCTATGGCACTTAGTTGGTTTAAAGTATCAAGGCCCTGAGAATCTGGCAGATTGAGATCGACAAGTATGGCATCGAATTGCTTTGGGCTTAATAATTTTTCGGCCTCTTTTAAACTTGAACAATGTTTGATTCGAAATGAATGATGTGAGTTTTCTAAGATGTCTTTTATTAAAAGAACATCTTCCCGATCGTCTTCTATTATCAATAATTTAATGTTTTGCTTCTTCATAATACTTCCTTAATAAGAATAAAACACGTCGGTTAATTCTAATAACCTTAAAAATGGCCCGCAACCTGAAAAACCGCAATTTCTCAATAAAAGTTTAGCCATCTTTTTCAACCCTAATCCAGAGACTGTTGCAGATTTAAAGATTTCTCCTCTCGATCCATCGGAAAGAGAAATGACAGGACTGATTCGTCATTTAGACGGGGCTGTCTCAAAAGTCGAAGTTAATGAAGATTTTTAAATTTTATTTTTTACATCTACACCCTCCGTACCTATCCTTAGCAATGGTTGAAATGGGGTATATTTTATTTAAACAACTTTGCATTACATTGTATTAAATTTCATGCTTTGTTTCTTTTAAGACACCTCCGCAGAAACCTTAATCTCCTTTACTTTTTTTGAAACATCTCTTTTAAATTTTTTAATAGAGTTACAGCCGTAAACGGTTTAATTAACAATTTAATATTTTCACCATGTTCAACTTCCACTTTATCAGCACGGCCGCTCATGGCAATTATTTTAATCTCCGGTTTAATTTTTCTCACGGCGCGAATGGTGGCCGGTCCATCCATGAAAGGCATGGAGATATCGGTTAGCATCAGGTCAATCTTTTCTTTGTTTTGAGCAAAAAGCGAAACAGCCTCTGCGCCATCCGCAGCTGTGATTACTTGATAGCCATTTTCAATCAATGTATTGGAGATAATTTCACGAATGGCCTGCTCATCATCCACTACTAAAATAGTTTGTCCCTGTCCGGTTAAATCTTGTGTTTCTTCTTTTTGCTCTGTCAGCACAGCGGACTTCTGAGCGGGTAAATAGACATTGAACGTTGTGCCTTTGTTAGGTTCAGAATAAACGTTCATGAATCCGCCATGATTTTTAACAATTGTATGAACTGTCGAAAGCCCCAGGCCGGTGCCTTTGCCCTTTTCTTTGGTGGTAAAAAAGGGATCAAAGATTTTATCAATTATATGTCGTGGAATGCCCGTACCGCTATCTATTACGCTAATCTTAATATAAGGGCCGGGTTTTGCCTCGCCATGCATCATGGTGTAATGTTTGTCAAATTCAATGTTTTCGGCAATTATTTTTAACTGCCCACCTTCGGGCATGGCATCGCGGGCATTAACACACAAATTCATTAAAACCTGATTTAATTGTGTGGCATCGGCCAAAACTGGCCATAGGTCTTTTGGAACCGAAGCGCTAAATTGAATATTTTTAGGAAAGGTTTGTTTAACGACCTTAGTGATTTCACCAATCAGGTGTTTAACTTGTACTGCTTTGTGTTCGCCTTCGGCACCGCGGGCGAATGATAAAATTTGTTGTACCAGCTCTTTTCCGCGATGTGTGCTCTCCTCCACCATGCTAACCACACGTTCGATGCCGGCGCCCTTTGCCTTAAAGCGCAGCACTTCGGTAGCCAGCAGAATAGGCGTCAAAATGTTGTTTAGATCATGAGCAATTCCGCCAGCCAGTGCGCCAAGACTCTCCATGCGCTGCGAACGCAAAAATTGCATTTCTAATTTTCGCCTTTCGGTAATATCTATCCACACACACGTTATTTTCGTTTTCGGGTTTTCAGTGCCCGGCGTAACCCTAATTTCATTAAAAACCCATAAATAATGGCCATCTTTATGCCTAATGCGATATTCAAAATTATACTTACCAGGTATTTGTAACAGCGGCATTTTCCCCAGAAGCTCAGGTAGGTCATCAGGGTGCACCTTTTCCTGCCAAAAATCAGGATTATTTAAAAGTTCTTCCGGTTGGTAGCCGAATAGGCGTTCTACATTTGGTGTAATATGTACGAAAACCGGTCGATTATTTTGCCAGGCCAGGCTGTAAAGCACGGCCGAACTGCTTTCCAATATTTCCATTAACTGGCGATTGGTTTGCTCTAATTGCTGATGTATGATGCGTATTTCCGTAATATCAACCACCATTTTTAGCACACTCTTAAATTCGGTATCTAGAAGTGAAGCAGATGAAACAAGGCCCCATAGTTCACGACCATCTTTGCGTTTAAAGCACAGTTTATGCTGCACGTTTTGGCTCTGCAATTGCTTGTGCCAGTATTCTTTGGCTTGTTTAAGGTTTTTTTTATGAACAAAATCAAAATAACTTTTGCCCAGCATTTCTTCAACATCATAGCCTAACATGGCAGCCATTTTGGGGTTAACAAAAGTAGTTCTTGCTTTTGCATCCACCAACCAGATCCCTTCCTGGGCCATATTGACAATAGTACTGTACATTTTT
Source organism: Caldisericaceae bacterium (assembly GCA_021160885.1). Classification (GTDB taxonomy): domain Bacteria; phylum Calditrichota; class Calditrichia; order Calditrichales; family Calditrichaceae; genus Caldithrix. Next base: position 2,278 of record JAGHBR010000224.1, on the reverse strand, counting down.
TGCTGTTCCTGCAAAGCCAGCTCGGCTTCTTTGCGCGCCGTAATATCTTCAGCCGACCCTTCGATGTAAAGAATTTTGCCATTTTCGTCTTTGACAGCAACAGCATTTTCCTTAACCCAGATTAATTTCCCTTCCTTCGTGCGCCATTGTGTTTCATGGTTGTAAACCGAGCCTTTCTCATTTAAGGTTTTCTGAAACGTCTCTTCATCCAAGCTAAGGCTGCGGTGTTTATTCATAAATTTCTTAAGTTCTTCGATACTTTTAAAACCCGTCATTTTCAACAAATATTGATTGACTTCAAAAATATTTTTATCCGGTGAAAAGATATAAAGGCCAACCGGCACACGATTGAACAAGGTCTTGTATTTTTCGTGGCTTAAAGCTAAATTTTGTTCTGTGCGCTCTTTTTCTTTTTTCAATTTTAAATTTTGCAATCCAAAAGACAAATTAGCGGCCAATTCCTGTAATAATTCCAGTTCTCGTTGATCAAGATTTTGCTGATACTGGCTGTAAATATTTAGCGCGCCAATTACTTTGTTTTCTACTTTTAAAGGCAGGGCAATGGAACTTAGTATGTTGAATTTTTGGGCGGCATGATGCCAGGGCGCAACGGACGAATCATTTTTAAAATTTTGTACAACAACCGGCTGGCCGCTGCGAATGGCTTTACCTGTTGGCCCCATACCATATTTATTCTTTGCCCAGGAAATTTTTATTTCTTTCAGATAATCTTGCGCCGGGCCAGCAAAAGCCACCGGCCGAACACTTTTAAACCGGTCGTGTTCGGCCACACCAATCCAGGCAAGATAATAGCCGCCTTCCTGCACGACAATGTAGCAGATATCATCCAATAGTTTTTGTTCATCCTCAATTCTGATTAAAGCTTCATTAGCACGTAACAGGGTTCGATAAGCGCGGTTCTGAGCTTTAATCTGCTCTTCTATGGCCAGATGCTCTGTGATGTCGTAAAGATTAATCAAAAAAGCCTGCCGCTTTTGCCAGACAATGGGTTGGGACTTTAGCTCTAAATTTAAAGAACCGATATTTACCTGGCTTGTTTCATCGGGCACAACGGGGATACCAAATTCCTGTTTTATCAGGTCTTCTGGTTCTTTACCAAAAAAACGGGCGGCTGTTTTATTGCAAAACTGGATGATGCCCGTGTTGTCAACAATCAGCAATCCGTTCTGTTCATTTTCAATAATGGCTCTAAATTTTTCCAGATTTTCAGTCAGGCTTTCGGTGAGTACCTGTCGATTTAAGGTGTACAGCAACACACGGCGCAAGGCGGATGGCGTGATGATGCCCTTTACAAGATAATCGTGGGCGCCTATTTTAACGGCATTCATGGCCATAAATTGATCATCCAAGCCGCTAATCACTATGATCGGCGTATCCGTTAGGTGTCTTTTTAAAACCCGTACGGTTTCTAATCCCTGACTATCGGGCAAATTTAAATCGGCCAGGATCGCGTTAAAATCGGCTTTTTTTAATTGCTCCAGAGCGCGAGAAAGGCTGGTTACGTGAGTGGTCTCAAAATAAATGTCTTTTGCTTCGTCTAAAAAATCTTTAATTATAAAAGCATCGTCCTCATCATCTTCGATTAACAAAATGTTAACTGATTTTTTTCGTGCCATTTAAATCATTCCAAATTGTTTTACTATTTTTTCATTGGTAATTGTGTTCAATGTTTAATTTTTCAGCAATATACTTCCATAGGACATGTTCAATTATTTTTGTTTTAAAATTTTTTCCGGTTTACTGATTCCCATAACATTAATATTTAAATTCATATTATTAATTTTTTCATACAAACTGGAAATATCAAAAAACAGCTAATATTACAAAGGAGAACGAATCAAAGAAATCAATTGTTTCATATTTTTTGGAGTACCTACATAGCGCTTTTCAGGAAGAGGCTCTTTACGAATGATAGTTGGGGTGAGAATCACGTTTTCAGCATTGGTCTGTGTAGGGTCTTTGTTTACATCAACACAGTGTAACTCTACTTCGGCATTAAATTCTTTTTTTATGCTCTCCATTAATTGTTCACACAAACACTGCTGCTCCTTTACAGAGCCATCAACAAAAATCATTAACACCAGTTTTTTCATCTTCTGTTACTGTTATTAATTTTCGTCAATCACATTAAATTCTTTAACCGTTTTCTGTTCAATTTTTTTTGAAAATTAAAAATTTTACTTAATTAAAAAGACGTTGGTTCCGACTAAACAAGCGCCAGATGGGGCGTAGCCACCAGCATTGCCTTACAAAACTT
>JAGHBR010000466.1 GCA_021160885.1 Caldisericaceae bacterium | reverse complement strand
GGCAAAATGTACGTGGCCAGGTACTTTCCGCCGGAAGCTAAACAAAGGATGAAAATCCTGGTGCAAAACCTGCTGGATGTGTACAGGGAAAGAATTGAAAAATTGGACTGGATGGGCGAGCAAACCAAAAAACAAGCGCTGGCGAAGTTAGCAAAATTCAACACCAAAATCGGCTACCCCGATCAATGGAAAGATTACACCACATTAGATATTAAAAAGGATGATCTGGTTGGCAATATTAAACGTGCCCGTTTATTTGAATACTATCGAAATATTGACAAACTAAATAAACCGGTCGATCGCAGCGAATGGTTCATGAATCCGCAAACGGTAAATGCCTACTACAGCGCTTCAATGAACGAAATCGTTTTCCCGGCAGGCATTTTGCAGCCGCCGTTTTTTGATTTGGAAGCAGATGACGCAGTGAATTATGGCGCTATTGGCGCTGTTATTGGCCATGAAATCACCCATGGTTTTGATGATCAGGGCAGCAAATCGGATGGTGATGGTAATTTGCGCAACTGGTGGACTAAAGAAGATCGAAAGAATTTTGAACAACGTGCCAATCGTTTGGTAAAACAGTACAGTTCCTATGTTGTGATTGACACCATACATTTGAACGGCAAACTTACCTTAGGCGAAAATATTGCCGATTTAGGCGGCCTGACCATTGCCTATCATGCTTACCAAAAATCCCTTAATGGGAAACCGGCACCTGAGTTGGATGGGCTGACCGGCGATCAACGATTTTTTATTGGCTGGGCCCAGATCTGGCGGCGCAAATACCGTGCCGATGAATTGAGGCGTCGGCTTCTTACCGATCCGCATTCGCCAAGCGAATTTAGAGTTAACGGTGTGGTGGTCAATATTCCGGCTTTTTACCAGGCCTTTCAGGTAACTGAAAAAGACAGCCTCTATTTGCCGCCAGAGCAGAGAGTCCAAATCTGGTAGTCTTTTAATTGCCCAAAAGCCTTGCCCCTTTTGGGCAATTTTTTATGTCTTACGCTTCTCAAATTCGCTTTGAAACCAGCTAAAACTTTCTTATTTTTGGCCTGTTGGAATGAATGCGGGAGGTTTCATGGCATTTAATTTAAGCGATGAAGAAAAAAAATATTTGTTACGACTGGCACGCGAAACGATTGAAGCGCGGTTGAACGATCAGCCTTTACCCAAACCAGAGGCTTTGACACCAAATTTGAAAGTTAAAACAAGCGCCTTTGTCACCTTAAACAAAAGAAGACATTTACGGGGTTGCATTGGTTACGTGCTTGGCTTAAAACCCCTTTACCAGGCCATTCCCGATCTGGCGCTTGCTGCCGCCTTTAACGATCCCCGTTTCCCGCCGCTTACAAAAGAAGAATTGGACGACGTAGAGATTGAAATTTCTGTATTGACCCCACTGGAAAAAGTCAACGATCCCAACGAAATCGAAGTCGGTAAACACGGTTTAATGGTGCGCCAGGGATTCTACGAAGGATTGCTGTTACCTCAGGTGGCAACGGAATATGGTTGGGACAAATGGACGTTTTTAGGCGAAACCTGCTTGAAAGCAGGCCTGCCGCCAGATGCCTGGAAAGACCAGGATACAGAAATTTTTAAGTTCTCGGCTCTCATTTTCAGCGAGGAAGACTTTGGCGATTGATTTTAAACAGCGAGCAAAAACGGCCCGCAAAGTAACCTGGATTGGTATTCTGTGGAATGTGGTGCTAATCGCCGTAAAATTTGCAGCCGGTACCATAGCCCACAGTTCCGCCTTGATTGCGGACGCTTTTCATTCGGTTTCCGATTTTGGCAGCGACATGGCTGTTTTGATCAGTGTGCGTCTTTCTAATCGGGAGGCAGATGAAACCCACCATTACGGCCATGGTAAAATTGAGACTCTGGCTTCCATTTTGATTACCATTTTTCTTTTTTCTGTAGCGGTCGGCATCATGATTAACGGCGTCTTAAAAATTATTGATTTTTACCAGGGAAAGCCGCTGCGCCAGCCCGGCCTGGTGGCTCTGCTTGCAGCTCTTCTGTCCGTTGTAGTAAAAGAAGGTCTGTATCGCTACACGCACCAAAAAGGTAAAGCCATCAAAAGCTCCGCTTTAATCGCCAATGCATGGCACCATCGTTCCGACGCTCTAACTTCGGTAGCCGTGTCGCTTGGCATTGCCGGTGCCTATTTTTTGGGTAATCATTATCTGATCCTGGATCCGATTGCTGCCATTCTGGTTAGTTTGTTCATTTTGAATTACGTTCGTGTTTCCTTTAAAGAGGGAATCAACGAATTGTTGGAGGCTTCGCTGGGGCAGGATGTAAATGAAGAAATATTGGAAATCAGTCGTCAAGTGGCCGGGGTTAATATTCCCCACAACCTAAAGACACGGCGAATTGGCAATACCGTGGCCATTGATATGCACATCAAAGTTAAGCCTACGCTTAGCATTGTAGAGGCACACGAAATTGCCAGCCGCTTGGAAAAAAGGCTTAAAGAGGCCTACGGTGAAGAGAGTTTTATCTCCATTCACGTAGAACCCTATTTTGAAGAGAAACATTTGAAATAAAAAACAAGCGCCACTTTCGATTACTGAGAAAACTTGTAAAAAAATGTAATTCTGCCCACGAAATCATTATCAATTTTTGTGCTATCGTACGTCACAACTTCAATGTTTGGAATTAAATGAACACCAGGAGCCATGGCGTAATCAATTCCTAAAATAGCCAGTGTTGGGCGGGCTTTATCTGAAACAGGTAAGTAGGAAATATCAGGTCCTTCAGATAATTTGTTAAAAAGTTTATCAATTCGTAAAAAACCCGTCAGTTGATTTTGCAACCTTGCTCTAACAAAGGCAGAAAGTAAAGCCCGGTCTGCATCTTTTTGGTCTTTGTATTTTATGCTTTGATGTAAAAACTGAAGCCCGGTAGTTAACCTCTTTTGATGGAAGGCCACAAATCCCTGATAACTATAGCGTTTTTCATTTGCTGAGCGTTGTTCAAAATCTGCGTAACCTTCAATGACCAGGTACGAAGTGAGATTGCTGCCCACGGCGGCCATGATTTTCTTGTACTTGTTTGTTTCCCCTTTTTGACCGTTACCATTGCCAACCATTGCATGATAAAAAATTTGGTTGTTAGTGCCAATTTTGCCTTTGACTGCAAGACCCGTTTCGCGAGAACTACCCAATTTGTACAAATCAGCCGGTGTCTTTTCAATGGACCGGTAACCCCACACTTTTTCAATAAGAGCAAAGGTAGGTGTGGGCGAAACGCCTAAATAGAACTGCGCCTTTTTGAGTGAATATTTTAAATAGGCGTCTTTGACAAAAGGTACGGCTGCCGATTTCGTTTTAAAATCACCTGGATGCGCCATTTCCAATCGCAAGCGCATGTCGAGGTTTTGCGCTAAACCCTGGTCGTAAGTAAAATAAACTCTCCTTAACCAGACAACGTTCATGTTTTTTAACTCAGAATCATGATTGGAAAAAATGTAATAGTAATCGCCAAAAACAAGGCCACTGATTTTGGACTCTTTGCTTTCTCCGGCCCAAACAAATGTCGAAAAAGAGAACAGCAAAACTAAATAAATTTTTAGCGAATGGCTTTTCACTATGGCACCTTTCTTTTTTTTCCCTTTAAATTAAATAATTTTGTTAGGATTATATTAAAATAATATTAAAAAATAAAAAAATTTTAGCGCAGGCATTAAATTTGTTCATCCTTAAACAAAAACAACTTATGAGATTGCGCCTAAAGAGCAATAAAAGCACCAAACTTTGAATTATTTCAATAGACTTTTTTGTTTTTTGCATTTTAAAAATTCTGAAATTAATTGTCCAAAGAATATTTTTAAAAACGTGAAAAATTTCTTAAATTAATGGTTTTCAAAAAAATGGTGAAGCGAGGAGAGTTATTATGGATAAATTTAAAAAAATTGAAGAACAGAAAAAGCAATGGGAAGAGAAAACACTCAACAAAGTTTTAGAGCGTTTCCCTGAACAAAAAGAAACTTTTACTACAGGTTCCTGGTTACCGGTTGAACGCCTTTACCTGCCACGCCCCTTTTCAGAAGAGGAATACCTGGAAAACGTTGGTTTTCCGGGGCAATACCCCTTTACGCGGGGCGTACAACCCACCATGTACCGGGGGCGCTTTTGGACCATGCGCCAGTACGCTGGTTTTGGTACGGCAGAAGAATCCAATCGGCGTTACAAATACTTGCTGGAACAGGGGCAAACCGGTCTAAGCGTTGCTTTCGACCTGCCCACGCAAATCGGTTATGATTCGGATGATCCGAAAAGCGTTGGTGAAGTGGGCAAAGTCGGCGTGGCCATCGACAGCCTGGAAGACATGGAATTGCTGTTTGACGGCATTCCGCTGGACAAGGTTTCAACATCAATGACCATCAATGCACCGGCAGCGGTTTTGCTGGCTTTTTACATTGCCGTGGCCGAAAAACAGGGCGTACCCAAAGATCAATTGCGGGGCACCATTCAAAATGACATTTTAAAAGAGTACATTGCCCGTGGAACGTACATCTTTCCACCCAAGCCTTCGCTCAGACTGATCACTAATATTTTCGAGTATTGTTCTAAAGAAGTACCCAAATGGAACACCATTAGCATTTCCGGCTATCATATTCGCGAAGCCGGTTCAACTGCCGTGCAGGAAGTCGCCTTTACCCTGGCTGATGGAATTGAATATGTACAGGCCGCTTTAAATGCCGGACTCAATGTTGATCAGTTCGCCGGCCGCCTCTCTTTTTTCTTTAATGCTCACAACGATTTACTTGAAGAGATCGCCAAATTTCGTGCGGCACGACGCGTATGGGCTAAAATAATGAAAGAGCGCTTTGGCGCCAAAAATCCCAAATCGATGATGTTGCGCTTTCACACCCAAACCGGGGGCAGCACGTTAACCGCTCAGCAACCGGACAACAATATTGTACGTGTTACCATCCAAACCCTGGCTGCCGTGCTGGGCGGTACGCAAAGCCTTCACACCAATTCCCGTGACGAAGCCCTCGGTTTACCTACAGAAGATTCAGTCCGAATTGCGCTTCGCACACAGCAGATTGTTGCTTACGAATCCGGCGTGACCAACACCGTGGATCCGCTGGCTGGTTCCTATTTTCTGGAATCCTTAACAGATAAAATCGAAGAAAAAGTCTGGAACTATCTGAAACGTATTGATGAGATGGGCGGCATGGTGTACGCCATTGAAAAAGGCTATATCCAAAAGGAAATTCAGGACGCAGCCTATCGCTATCAGAAGGAAGTAGAAAAAGGCGATCGCGTTGTAGTTGGCGTTAATAAGTTTACCATGGAGCAGGAACCGCCCAAGGAAATTTTGCGCGTGGATCCAAATCTTCGTAAAGTGCAGGCCGAACGACTGGCCAATTTACGCGCCAAACGCGACAACGCAAAAATACAAAAAACATTAAACGCTTTAAAAGAGGCCGCTAAAGAGGAAAAAGAAAATCTGATGCCTTTCATTCTGGATGCGGCTAAAGCTTATGCTACATTAGGCGAAATTTGTAATGTGCTGCGCGATGTTTTTGGAGAATACCAGGAATCAATCGTATTGTAAAATGATTGAATGGTTTGGGTAACCCTTAACTCTTTAAAGAATTGTAAAGCAAGCCCAATGAAGCAGTTAACCAGCAAATGACGGAGGATTAAATAAAATGTCAAAACGAATTAGAATATTAATCGCCAAACCCGGTTTGGATGGCCATGACCGGGGCGCTAAATACGTAGCCCGGGCTTTAAAAGATGCCGGTTACGAAGTAATTTACACAGGCATTCGACAATCGCCGGAAGCTATTGCCAAAACCGCCATCCAGGAAGATGTAGATTTTGTGGGTCTGAGCTTGCTTTCCGGCGCCCACAACGAATTATTTCCCGAAGTGGTACGCTTGCTGCGCAAAGAAGGGGCAAAGAACATCATTGTGTTTGGCGGTGGCGTAATTCCTGAAGAAGATATTTCGTTTTTACAGGAACAGGGAATTGAAGCTGTTTTTACGCCAGGCACACCGATTCAAAAAGTATTAAACTTCATTGAAAGCAAAAAGGAAAAGGTTTTAGCGTGATTGATGAAATCGTAAAAAAGATTCTGAACGGTGACATTCGGGCCATTGCCCGCGCCATCAGCTGGATTGAAAACGACCTTCCGGACAAAGAAGCTTTAATCGATGAGCTGTTTAAACAAACCGGCCGGGCAAAAATAATCGGCATTACAGGGCCGCCGGGTTCTGGTAAGAGCAGTTTGTTAGACCGGATCATCGATCTGGAAAAACAAAAGGGCAAAAAAATTGCCGTGTTGGCCATTGACCCCAGTTCGCCATTTAGCGGAGGCGCCATTTTAGGGGATCGTGTGCGCATGCAAAAACATGCCACCGATCCACAGGTGTTCATTCGTTCCATGGCTTCACGCGGGCATTTAGGCGGCCTGGCCGGCGCCACGGCCGACGCTTTAAAGGTGCTGGACGCCGCCGGCTATGACCTGATCATTATTGAAACCATTGGCGTGGGACAGACCGAAATCGAGGTAATGAATATTGTCGATCTGGTTCTGCTGGTGCTGGTACCCGGCCTTGGCGATGAAATCCAGGCTTTAAAAGCAGGCGTCATGGAAATTGGCGATATTTTTGTGATTAACAAAGCGGACAAAGACGAAGCCCGACGAGTGAAAGCCGAAGTGGAGTACGTGTTACATTTAAAAAATGAAGATAGTAAAGAATCTTCCAATCCCATTTTCATGACTTCTGCCACACAGAACACCGGCATCAAAGAGCTGGTGGAAGGAATGGAGTCCACTTTGCAGCAAATGGAAGAAAGCGGCTTACTTAAAGAACGACGCTTAAAGCGCCTGGCACTGGAACTTAAACGCATTTTAAGCTCCAAAATTGAAGACCATGTGCACCATTTCTTAAACACAGAAAACAATCTTGAACTCTGGTTAGACCAATTGGCTCATCGTCAGGCCGCGCCTTACCAGTTGATTAGCAAAAAGGTAAAACAAGTATTAAAGGAGTTTAAAAAGCAATGATTACACAAATAAATCATGTGGGAATTGCCGTACGCTCGCTTGAGGAACGCATCCCTTTTTATCGCGACGTATTAGGTCTGCCTTTTTTGGGGCAGGAAGAGGTGGCCGATCAGAAGGTTCGAGTTGCCATGTTTAAGGTGGGCGAGGTAAAAATCGAACTGCTGGAACCCACCGACCCGCAAAGCCCCATTGCCAAATTTTTAGAAACAAAAGGTGAAGGTATTCACCATCTGGCATTTCAATCGGACGATATTGAAGCACAATTAAATGATCTAAAAGGCAAAAATATTCGCTTGATTGATGAGCAACCCCGGATAGGAGCCCATCAGACGAAAATTGCTTTTATTCACCCAAAATCCTCCGGAAAAGTGTTGCTGGAAATTTGTCAACCTGCAGGAGATCAATCATGAGTATTGAACGGAAAATTTTAGAATTAAAAGAGAAACAGGAAATTGCCAAGTTAGGCGGCGGGCCGGAATCCATTAAAAAGCAGCATGCCAAAGGCAAATTGACCGCTCGCGAACGCATTGATCTTTTGCTGGATGAAAACAGTTTCGAAGAAATCGACATGTTCCGTATTTCGATGGACAAAAATTTTAGCGATGTGGAACGTAAAGTATTTGGCGATGGAATTGTGACCGGTTACGGCACCATCCATGGGCGACTGGTTTTTGTTTATTCCTTTGATTTCACCGTTTACGGTGGTTCGCTTTCGCAGGTGGTGGCCGAAAAGGTGGTAAAGATTCAGGAAATGGCGGTTAAAAATGGAGCTCCGATCATTGGCATTAATGATTCGGGCGGCGCCCGAATTCAGGAGGGCGTTGATTCGCTGGCTGGTTACACCAGCATTTTTCTGAATAATGTTTTGCATTCCGGCGTGGTGCCGCAAATAAGCGCCGTGGTTGGCCCGGCCGCCGGAGGCGCCGTCTATTCCCCGGCCTTAACCGATTTCATCTTTATGGTGCGTAATACTTCGTTCATGTTTTTAACCGGACCTAAAATTGTTAAGGCGGTAAACCACGAAGACGTCACAGCAGATGAATTGGGCGGCGCCGATGTGCATGCCACCAAAAGCGGTATAACCCATTTTACCTTTGATGATGAGCACTCTCTTTTTGCCGCAATTCGTGAATTGTTTACTTATTTGCCCAACAACAATATGGAAGAGCCCATCATCATTGCCAACGACGATCCTCCCGAACGTGTAGATGAACGACTCAATTACATCGTGCCCGACAATCCGCACAAACCCTACGACATGAAAGAAGTGATTCGCATGGTGCTGGACGAAGGTAAGTTCATGGAAGTTCAGGAACTGTACGCACCCAATATGGTGATTGGTTTTGGAAGATTAAACGGTCGCTCTGTGGGCGTGGTAGCCAATCAGCCCAAACACTTAGCCGGTGTGATTGACAGTAATGCTTCGGTAAAAGCAGCTCGCTTTGTCCGCTTTTGCGATGCTTTCAACATTCCAATCATCACCTTTGAAGATGTACCCGGCTTCATGCCCGGAACGGTTCAGGAATACAATGGCATCATTCGCCATGGAGCCAAATTATTGTACGCTTACGCCGAAGCGACCGTCCCTAAGCTTACGGTCATTACGCGTAAAGCTTATGGCGGCGCCTTTTGTGTGATGAATTCCAAACATTTGCGCGGCGATATGGTTTACGCCTGGCCCACGGCAGAGATTGCCGTAATGGGACCGGAGGGCGCCAGTGAAATCATTTACGCCAAAGAAATTAAAAATTCACCGGACCCGCAGGCTACCCTGCAGGAAAAGATTAAAGAATACCGTGAAAAATTTGCCAATCCTTACGTTGCCGCCGGGCGCGGCATGATCGATGAAGTGATTGAGCCCAAAATTACGCGCTACAAGCTGATCAAAGCGCTGGAAATGCTTAAAAATAAGCGCGACGAAAATCCGCCCAAAAAACATGGCAACATTCCTTTGTAGGGGGCAGCAATGATCGCAGATAGTTTAAAAGCATTAACGGATTCTTTGCAGGCTGCTCAGCCCTCAAGCGCTAGCTGGGGCCTGGCCAACATTAATGCCAATCATGGATTTTCCATTACCTGGAGCGGTCTGTTAGTTGTCTTTTTGGGATTAGGTCTGATTGCGCTTACTATTTCCGCCTTTAACCTGGTCTCGAATTGGGTGCAGCAGCGTCAACTGGCCCAACAGGCCACAAAGGTTGAAGCCGAAAAACCGATCAAGGAAAAAGGCCCGCAAATCCCGGCAGATCATTTGATTGCCATTACCACGGCTGTGGAGTTGTACCGACGGCTTCATCTGGATCCCATTCCAACACGGGTAACCTTTGTACGGGGCGAACTGCATACGCCATGGAAAACAGGAATTAAATATGGACAACGAATTGTACCGGAGAAAAAATCATGAAAGAGAAAGAAATTACCTTAGAAATAAACGGCAAAGACTATCGCGTAAAAATTCACCGTTTTTCAGCAGAAGAAGCGGAAATCAGCGTTGATGATACGCTTTACCGCGTTGGATTAAAAGATCTGGGCATAGAAGAAGTGGCTCAGGTAAAACCGCAACCCGCCCCCCGCGGCCCGCAAGCAACCGCGCCTAAAACTTCGTTAACTTCCAGACCAGACCCGACCTTGCACCGTCCTAAAGAAATCAGTGACGGTACTTTTATTAAAGCGCCCTTACCCGGCCTTGTTCTCAAAGTTCTGGTCAACAAAGGCGACATCATTAAAGCCGGCCAAACGATGATGATTATCGAAGCCATGAAGATGGAAAATGAAGTTACCAGCCGGACCGATGGCCAAGTGTTAGATGTCCGCTTTAAAGAAGGTGATTCGGTTAATCAGGGTGACACGCTTATATTGCTAAAACCGGTGGAGGGCTAAAGAAATGCACATTCTGGAAAAGATGGTACTGAACACGGGATTTGCCCATCTTAGCTACGGAAATGTAGTGATGATTTTAGTGGGATGTGTGGCGATCTATCTGGCCATAGTTAAAAAATATGAGCCGTTACTTTTACTGCCCATCGGATTTGGCGTGATTGTCGGTAATATTCCTTACAATCCGTCTTTACCTTTGGGCGTTTACGACACGGTAGCCAATGGGGCCAGCCAGAACAGTGTGCTTAGCTACATTTATTGGGCCGTACGTTCCGGTGTGTTGCCGCCTTTAATCTTTTTAGGAATTGGAGCGTTGACAGATTTTTCGACCCTGATTTCCAGTCCTAAATCGGTGCTTTTGGGAGCAGCAGCCCAATTAGGTATTTTTGGCACTTTTTTGGGCGCCTTGTTTTTGGGATTTAACTCCTTTGAAGCTGCTTCCATTGGCATCATTGGCGGCGCAGACGGCCCCACGTCAATTTTCCTCTCTTCACAGTTAGCGCCGCATTTATTGGGGCCCATTGCCATTGCGGCTTATTCTTACATGGCATTGGTACCTGTCATCCAGCCGCCGTTGATGAAACTGCTGATCAGCGAAAAAGAAGCCCGTATTCGTATGAAGCCGCCACGAACCGTTTCCCGCACGGAAAAAATTATTTTCCCAATCATTGCAACTATTGTAGCCGCATTAATTGCTCCGGGCTCTTTGACTCTGGTTGGCATGTTAATGTTAGGCAATTTGCTCAAAGAAAGCGGCGTGACCGACCGCCTGGCACGCTCTGTGGGTAATGCTTTGCTGGATATTTGTACTGTGCTGCTTTCTTTTGCCGTAGGAGCCAGTACCCAGGCCAGTGTATTTTTAACGCCAAAGTCGTTAGGTATTTTTGCCCTGGGATTGGTTTCTTTTATGATTGCCACGGCTGGCGGTTTGCTGTTTGCCAAGTTCATGAATCTGTTTTTAAAAGAAAAAATTAATCCCTTGATTGGCGCGGCAGGCGTTTCGGCTGTGCCGGATTCCGCACGTGTGGTTCAGCATTACGCTTTAAAGATTGACCGAGAAAATCATTTGTTAATGCATGCCATGGCGCCAAACGTTTCCGGCGTTATTGGCTCGGCCATTGCCGCAGGCGTTTTTATCGCCTTGTTTCAATAAACAAGCGAAGTTCACAGAGTAAGCAGATTAGGGATGTTAAATTTCCTCCTTTTGCCAGATGAGGGCTGAACAGCAGATATTAGGCCTGGAATTTGCTGTTCAGCCTCTTTTTTAAACAGGTAAAAAATGTCGGGCATCAAAAAGGGACAGGAAGCTTAAACATGAACAGATAAGCTTCCGGCTTTAATCTTTTTCCGCTTCTTCCAACTCTTCCAGCACTTCAAAGGCGTAACGCAAATGGGGAATCACAATGGAACCGCCAATGATCAAGGCAATGT
>JAGHBR010000250.1 GCA_021160885.1 Caldisericaceae bacterium | reverse complement strand
AAAGAAGCAAAAAGAAAGAAAAGTTTACTACGACTACTATTTTATTTTTACTTTTTTTCTGTAAACCTATTTCAGGACTTGACACTTGACATAACCCAAACTGGGAACTGGTTACTGGTTACTGGTGGTTGGTTGGCTTTGTGCACTCCGAGACTTCTTTGTGTGCTCTGTGGTAAAAGAGCGGCCTTAGTACCCATCCCGACCTCGGCCTTACGGCCTCGGCCACCCTTCCTTAATTATTAGAGAAGGGATTTCGGAGATTGGCAAAATGGTGCTAATTAAGAGGCCAAAGCTTTCACAACGGACAGCAACATCCCCCCCTTCCATTTCGACGAAGGGAAACCAACGGGGCAGGAAGGCTGGCCACGTAAGTGGGGGGATTTGCCCGGGGATGGGTTAAATCAATGAATAACGAATAGTGAATAATGAATAATGAATAATTTTGGGGCAACTGCGTTGTAGGCACATACCCTTAAACTCTTAACCCTGAACTCTTACACTCTTAACTGGTTACTGGTTGCTGGTAGCTGGCCTGCAGGGCCCTTTAGGGGAATTTTCAATGAACAACGTACAATTAACAATGAACAATTTTGGGAGAACTGCGTCGCGGGCAAATACCCTTAAACTCTTAACTCTGAACTCTTACACTCTTAACTGGTTACTGGTTGCTGGCTCCACCTTCAATTTGACCAAAAGAAGAAGGGGGGAAACATTCTTTACCATTAAAAAAGCACAAAATGTGAGTTGTAAATTTTAGCAAAGGGAGAACAATGAGCAAACAATTACCTTTTTTGTTAATCGGTTTGTTTTTGCTGTTTGGTTGTCAAAAGTCCAAAGATGTTACGCAATTTGTCAATCCGTTCATTGGCACGGATTTTAACGGTCACACTTTTCCCGGCGCCACCGTGCCTTTTGGCATAGTACAATTAAGCCCTGACGGTCACACTTCCGGCTGGAACTGGTGTTCCGGCTACCACTACAGCGATTCGTCCTTAATGGGCTTTAGTCATTTGCACCTTTCCGGAACGGGGATCGGTGATTATGGTGATGTTTTGCTAATGCCTCAGGTGGGAGAGCCCAAATGGGTTCCCGGAACACCGGAATATCCCGATTCCGGTTACCGCTCGCGTTTTTCCCATGCCCGCGAAACCGCCAGTCCGGGCTATTATTCCGTTTGGTTAGATGATTACAACGTGAAAGTGGAGTTAACCACCACGCAACGGGTGGGCCTTCACCGTTACACCTTTCCCAAATCCGACAGCGCTTTTGTGCTCATTGATCTCAAACATGGTATTAACTGGGATCGAGTGCGTGATTTGTACATTAAAAGAGTGGGCGAGCGCCGTTTTGTTGGCCATCGGTTTTCTTACGGTTGGGCCAAAGATCAGCGCGTCTTTTTTGCCATTGAATTTAGCAAACCATTTGAAACCTTTGTCATTGCGGTGAATGATTCGGTAAAGCCTGAACTTTCTGAAGCACAGGGCACCAATGTTAAAGCCCTGTTGCATTTTAAAACTCGCCAAAATGAACCGATTTTGGTAAAAGTAGGCATCTCGGCCGTGGACGAACAGGGAGCTTTAAAGAATTTACAGGCCGAAATGCCCGATTGGGACTTTGAACGCGTACGCAATCAGGCGCAAAAAACCTGGAATGCCGCACTCAGTCGCATTGAAGTCAAAGGGGGAACTCAAAGTGAGCGAACCACCTTTTACACGGCTCTCTACCACACCATGATTGCCCCCAATCTTTTTAGCGACGTGGACGGCCGTTACCGGGGCATGGATGGTAAAATTCACCAGTCCAAAAATGGCGAAATTTACACGGTGTTTTCCCTCTGGGACACCTTTCGAGCTGAACACCCTTTAATGACCATTTTAGAACCTGAACGCACCATTGACTGGATTAACACCATGCTTGACCATTACGACAAAGGAGGTCTGCTGCCGGTTTGGGAACTGGCTGCCAGCGAAACGAACGTCATGATTGGCTACCATGCGGTGCCGGTCATTGTGGACGCTTACTTAAAAGGTTTAACCGATTTTGATGTTGAAAAAGCTTTTGAGGCCATGAAAGCCAGCGCCATGCAGGACAAAAGCGATTTAAACTGGTACCGGGAACTGGGCTACATTCCAGCCGACAAAGAACATGAAAGTGTTTCTAAAACTCTGGAGTACGCCTACGATGACTGGTGCATTGCTCAAATGGCTAAAGCGTTGGGCAAAGAAAAAGATTTTCATTATTTTTCGGAACGGGCTCAGTTTTACAAAAATGTGTTTGATGCCCAAACCGGTTTCATGCGTCCTAAAGATCATCGGGGCCAGTGGCTGGAACCGTTTGATCCTTTTGCAGTGACCGAACATTTCACCGAGGCTAATGCCTGGCAGTACACCTTTTTTGTCCCCCAGGACGTCTCAGGCTTAATTCAATTAATGGGCGGAAAAGCGCCTTTCATTGCCAAGCTCGATTCATTGTTTGAAACCAGTAGCGAATTGCGTGGCCGATTTCAGGCGGACATTTCCGGCTTAATTGGGCAGTACGCACATGGCAACGAACCCAGCCACAATTTTGCCTACCTGTACAATTACGCGGATGCTTGGCCAAAAACACAACAGCGATTGAAACAAATTTACGAGTCGTGGTACAAAGCCACGCCCGACGGCCTGGCTGGCAACGATGATTGCGGTCAGATGTCGGCCTGGTACGTGTTTAGCGCCATGGGATTTTACCCGGTTTGTCCCGGCAGTAACGAATATGCTCTGGGGTTGCCAATTTTTGAAAAGGTAATATTGCATTTACCTAATGGAAAGCAATTTACCATTAAAGCCAGGTTAAACAAAGCTCTGATAGGTTTTTACCACAGAGCCATTCTAAATGGCGAAGTTTTACAAAAGCCCTTTCTTAATCACCAGCAATTGATGCAGGGGGGAGAACTGGTTTTCGAATAAATTAAAATTATTTGCTAAATTTTAGCTTACAAACTATTTTGCTATTGGTGAAACTTTAAGAGGTAGGAAGTGATGAGCGAGGAAGAATTAGTACAGCAGGAAAAAGTCGATCAATGGTTTCAATTACATGCCAATAATCAAAATGAGGAAGCCAATACCTTTTACTGGCGGGAAATCTGGCCCTGGGTGAGCCAAAAGTTTGTAAAGCAATGTTCCCAGTATGTTAATAAATTTGAAACATTGATTAGTCTTGTGGGTATGAGTCCTGAACCGATTATTTTAACCATTCTTGCCCTTAAACCGGCAGAAGTCAAATTCATCATTTCGCCGGAAACAAAAAAAATGCTGGACATTATCGTCGAGAAAGCAAACCTGAAACCAAGTCAATATGAAACGGAAAAAGTGGATAGTTCCAATATTGAGGAAGTTTACTTAAGTATTCGTAAATTCATAGGCAATTCGGATACAAGCAAAATTGCCATTGATATTTCTGGTGGCAAAAAGTCAATGGTGGGCGGCGCCGCTCAGGCTGCCGGTTATTTTGGTTGTACGGTGTTTTATGTCGATTATCACGAGTACCATAAAGACTTGCGCAAGCCCATCCCGGGAACCGAATATTTAAGTTTATTAAGAAATCCATATGAAATTTTTGGTGAATTGGAAATGGATCGGGCTCAGGAACTTTATCGAGCAGGCGATTTTAGTGCAGCTGTAGAAGTCGTTTCGCGTTTGTTAATAAAAGCTCCGGAAATAAAAGAAGCTCGCATAAAAAAAGAAATTTTTGCCATGTACAATGCCTGGGATGCCTATTTATTTGAAAAAGCGCAACATCATGCAACAGCGGCGCTTGGTTGGATTGAGAAATACAAACGCTTCAATGAATTAAAGGAAACTCTCATCGAACAAAAAGAAATTTTACAAAAAATTTTAGAGCAGGAAAGCCCCTGGATCGTTCTTAACCATTACACCAAAGCGATGCAGTACGGCTCCAGGCAGAAATATGATTTTGCAATTTTATTGCTGTACCGTACATTAGAATTGCTTTTATCTTTACGATTAAAAGAAAAATATGATATTAATGCTTCCGCGCCTGATTACAGCGCATTCCCGAATTTACTTGAAAAATTCAATCAAAAAGTAAAAGAAATTTACGGAAGGGCTGCAAAGCTGCAAAATAGTTTGCCTTTAAAAATTGGTTTAATGGCCGGAATCACCTTATTAAGCATTTTCGATGATCCCATTGTACAAAACATAGATTTAAAGCATGTCAGAGAACAGGCCGATAACCGTAATCAGGGAATTCTTGCTCATGGTTTAAAACCAAATACTAAAAAGCAGTTCGACTCCATGAATCGTGAATTTAAGCCGATTATTAAACGGTTTTTAAAATCTTATTTTCCAGATGAATCTTTCGAATCGCTTTTAGAAAAATTTAAACCGGTTAATCTGAATTAATATGTGGAACATTTTTTAAATGAAAAAAAATATTCTAGTCACGGTTGCTGGCACCACTCCGCAGATTATTACCGAAACGCTTTATTATTTGCTCATTCAGGAAAAAAACAGGATTGATGAGATTTATGTTCTAACAACGGCCCGCGGTGAAAAAATGATTACCGAACAATTGATTGCCCAAAATCTGATTTTTAAACTTTATTGGGATTTTCAGCTGCCTGCCAACAATTTGCCCCCATTAAAGATTGTTTGTTTATTGGATGAAAATGGACAAAAATTAACAGATGTACGCACTCTCGAAGATAATCAGCAGGCTGCTGCTCAGATTATTGATTTTATTCGCCAATTAACCAATCAGGAAGATAATCAATTACACTGCAGCATCGCAGGCGGCCGCAAAACGATGAGCAGCTACATGGCCCTGGCCTTAAATCTTTTTGGTCGGGCGCAGGACAAATTATCACATGTTTTAGTCTATCCTGAGGAGATAGAAAATGATAAGTCTTTTTATTATCCTACCCCAAACGATAAAAAGACACGCATTGATTTGGCCTACATTCCATTTATCCGATTACGCGAAAAATTAATGAAATTATTCGGAGATATCAGCCATCTTAATTTTGAGGATCTGGCGCGGATTTGCAATTCGGATTTGCAGGATCTGGAACGACTAACCACGGCTGTTTTAAAAAAAGATGAACAACTTCTCGTTATTAAGTGGGGAGAAAAATCATTTCAGGTAAAATTTCAACCCAAATTGTTTAGCATTTATCGCTTCCTTTTTGAACATGTTGAGCCTCAGATTGTGGCCGAAAATCATGTTTTAAAAGAATTGTATTGTAACGAATATGGTCACGGTAAAGAGAGCATTAGATTTGATAGCGAAACCATCAAAAAAGATATTTCGGATATTAACCGCCGCGTGCTTGGAAAAACATTACCTGAGTTTTTAGTAGTCTTGTTGCAAATTAAGAATGACAATCAAACCCCTGTTGAAAAATATTTTATTCCGCTCTCCTTTGAACACCGCTACGTAGAGTAAATCTATTTTTCCGAATTCGGTAAAAAAGTTACAGATTTCTGCATTTTTTGTATTGGCCGATCTCTTTTTTAAACTACCGGCGGTTCTAAAAAAGAGGAGGGGCTATGGACATCATTTTATCAAACCATGCTTTAAAACAGATGCAGAAACGGGCGATTACGGAAACGATGATTCTGGCAGCCTGGTATTTTGGCGAACGCATCTATGCCAAAAACTCGCTTTACTACTTTTTAGGAAAACGGGCTGTTCAGCGACTTTTAAAAATATTGAAACCGGAAAACCCTGAAAAATGGGAAGGCATTACGCTGGTCTGCGATCCAAAGACTAAACGGATCATTACGGTTTTTAAAAATCGAAACTGGTTGAAAAAAATTCGCTACTTTTAAATTACGCAGTGCCCGAGGCTAAACACCTTCTTACGTAACCCGCCAAAAGGAGTTTGTGATCAGAACCCCGCCTGTCTGATCACGAACTCTTTTAAACGCCAACCGCCCTGCGCAATGGTTGGAATAATTTTTTCAAGAAATTAGAGAACAGGGCATTGTTTAACTATGTGTAAAAAATTAAATTGTGGAGCGGCGGCATCCGTAGTTCAGCCCAAAAGTAAGAACGTAGGCATTGTTTTAAAAAAGCAATCTCAAATTTGTACCAATAGAAAGGAGTTTATATGACCGCACAAGTTCATGAAAATCTGATCTATGAAGGGGAATTTACAACCATGGCCAGTAGCCCGGAAATTCCTGAAGATCATCCACTGATAGTCCCCGATGAAGATTTTTTTAAAGAGGATGATAGCGAGATCAGTTTGGTGGCAGGTGCTGGCCCTGGCGTTGGATTAACCACTATTTTTGGTAAACCGGCCAGCAAAAAATATCCAGGAATCCTTTATTCTACCGCCTGCTGGCGGAAGTATCTGGGCACCTGGGAAATCAAACAGGGGCGCCTGTATCTTAATGATATTGTAGGCCGTTTTAAAAAGTTAAGCGATGAGCCAATTTTTGCCGAATGGTTTACCGGCGAGATTGTAATCCCGCGTGGGCCGATGGTTCAATACATTCATATGGGATTTGGATCAAAGTACCAAAAAGAACTGCATCTAAAAATTGAAAATGGCGTGGTGGTCGAAGAAATCCTTGTGGAAAACAAACCGCCTAAGAAACGAAAGCGATCTCAAAAATAAAAAATTCTTTAAAATTGCTTGAATCCCTTTGTACTTGTTCTTATGTTTTGTATGAAAAATGTTTAATCCTATCTCTATCGTGTTTAGCCCGATTTCGGTTTTTATTCTTTTTAATGTTTAATCTTGTATTATTACAATTTAGGAGCCTTTATGAGTTGGAGTCTGGATTACCATCGCCTGGATTTTTCGATTCAATTTGCAAAACCGGTGGTGTTCGAAAATTTTCCCGTTTTTCTGTTTCGTTCCTTACTAGGCAAAGAACTCTTTCGGCTTATCTGCCCTTTTAAGAAAAAGATTTGTGACACTTGCAGCTTGCGTTTTAAATGCGCCTATTCCTATGTGTTTGAATCGCCGGTCACAAAGGACAACCCCATACTTTATGGACGGAACTTTGCTTCGCATCCCTTTGTCATGTCCACTGATGTGGGCGTAAATAAATCTACCGAAACGCTTAAATTAACCATGCTGTTAATTGGCAATGCCGCGGAATACATTCCGATCATTTTCTGGAGTTT
>JAGHBR010000433.1 GCA_021160885.1 Caldisericaceae bacterium | reverse complement strand
TCCTTCGAAAGGTCACACGTTTTAATGTACCCAAATTTAATACTTTTAGAAAAACTTTATATTTCTCCTTAATTTAAAAACTAAGTGTAAGAATAATGGTAAGAAAAATCTCGCAATTAAAAATTTAAACATCTTTATCCTTCCATCAAATTAAAAAAATCCGCCCAGTACGTATTCTAAATTTATCATTACAAACCAGTCTCGTACAACTCGCCGGAGCAACCAGATGGGGTAGAAACCTTTGAAAAAATCGGAGATTCTCCAAACCTGTCAACTTAGAGATTCCCGCCTGCGCCGGGATGACATTTTTAATGATTTTTTCAAAGGTTTCAGGTAGTGAGTTACGACTCTGCTTTCATAGTTCAATGTATCACTGAATGCCATAAACTGTATTTCCTAGCAAAACTTCCAACCTCAGGTAATAACTGGTTTTTCCGGCCTGCCAGTCGATAAAAGAACGGGCCAGCCCGGCACTAAAGCGGGCTGTTTTTTCTCCCATTGAAATTTGTAAACCAAAGGAAGAAACTTCACTGTTTCTTTTACTGTTTAGCCGCGCATAATCAAAGAAAGTATCGACCGAAAGTAAATTAACTGGAATAAAAAGTAATTTGTAAGACGTCCGTTCATCAATCAAATAGCGCAGTTCGGTTGAACTCCACCATAACTGATTGGTTAAACGATCTTCATTAAAACCGCGTACGGTTCTGGTGTAAGTGTAATCTCTGGGTATTTCCAGTTGATAAAAGCGATCCAGACCTACCGTTTTCAAAGGCGGTAGATGACCGCTTTGGCGCAGGTAGGTCAGACGTTGCCACAGGCCCAATTGATCAAAGAACAGTTCGCTGCCCCAGGTTAAATCGCCCTCGATAATTTTGAAAGAATAATCAGAACGCACCGTTTTAAAAATTTGAGCCTGAAAATTGAAATAACGCACAGGGAAAGCCAGCCCCCTGATGCTGGGCAAATCATAAATCAAATTCATGGCCAATCCCGGCCCCTGATAACGAAAGGTTGAAGGATACGCCTGCTGCTTTTCGACAAAACGATGCTTAAAGTATTGATAACGTGCCGCGGCCGTCAGCTTCCACCGGCTGCCTTTGAACGGAAACAGGTATTTTTTTAACATTAAATAGTAGTTTTCCTGTACCAGATAAAACCATTCCTGATCCTTAAAAGCAAATATGACGGGCCCGTGGTAAATTCCGGTGATCAACTCTGAATTAAAAATCCTTAAATTATGTGTTAATGTGTAAAACGATTTGTCTAAATTTTGAGGCATTATGTAAAATGCCCCGATCAACATCTGACGCTGCAAAGCTTCTATCCAGGCGGTAATTCCGGAAAAGCCCCAACCAACTGCAGGATCAAAAAATGGCAATGCAGCCGTAAGCACATTTTCCAGAGGGAAAAATGGAAATCGTTTTTGGCTCAGCTTAAATTTTTTCTTTTTAAAATTAAATCTCTTACGGGCAAAAAGAGAATCCCTCGTGACCGGCGCCTGGCTTTGCCATAAGCCATAGCTATTCTTACTGAAATTCGGTTTTCCAAAATGAAGGAGTGAATCAAACGGAATGGAATAAAAATGCCGCAAGCCATCTCCCTCAAAACGATAGGTGAGCAATTGACGATTCGGGGAATCTACATCAGAAAAATAGTATTCGAATTGATCTACCAGGCGGCCTACCGATTTTTTTTCGGAAGAATCAAATATTTCAATTTCCAGATGGTCATCTTTTACAAGATTAATTGCCAGATACTTAGAATTCAACATTTTCAAATCCAACAGCATGCCGCCGGTTAACAGAGAATCCAGATGAGCATTTTGCCAGCGCAGCAAGCTTCTGCGGCCCTCTTTTTCCGCAATCATGAACAATTCGTTTTTTGCATTAAATGTTATCGGACCAACAGCCCTATTTTCAAAAAGCAAAAAGCCTTTTTGCATTCCATCTTTCATAGACCAGCGATGTATTTGCGAACCAGTCGGGAGCACTTCTACCAGATAAAGACGATTTCTAAAATCAAAAGCTCCATATCGTGCGCGATAAGCGCCCTGAATTTTTACAGTTTCAATCGTTTTAAGATCAATAATTTGCCACTCAAAGCGTAAATCAAGTTGATCGGCTTCTATCTGATAGGTCGGTCGACCAAAAGCCAACAATCGCCTATCCGGGCTGACAATAATCCTGGTACCAAGGTTGTTAGTCAAAACTTTTTCGGACTGAATCTTGCCTTGATGAATGCGAATCAGCTTTAAAGTTACAAACCTGTGATGACTTTTCTCTCTGCCAGCGACCAACACCAGCGAATCTCTTTGGGAAAGCCAGACAATTTGTTTTGGATCATCCATCAAACCATTGGTAAATACTTCTGTGAACGAATGCTCTGGCAATCGGCTTAAATAACTGCCATAATAAAGCACCGAATGACGAATAAACTCTCTAAACAACGTTTTCGCTGACTTTTTGTAAATAGCTTTAAAAGCCTCGTCAAAATCAAAATACCAGCCATTCTTTTTATATGCAAACAAACGTACTAAAGAAGAATCACCATATTGTTTGACCAAAAAGCGGATGAATCCATTGGCCGAAGCATAAAGCAACCGCCCATTATCGAGATTATTTAGCGCCCCATAATTTAAATCGCCATAGATCACAGCCTGCCGAAGAGATTGCTCTCCGCGATAAAGATTCCAGCTTTCTGCACAATATTGAGCTATGCCTTCGTAAAACCAGCGTGGAACCGTTATATTGGCAACCATCCCCAATTTATTCAATTTACGTTGCAATGCTTTAAAACTAACCCAATGGGCCAGCTCATGAGTTAAAACCGTGTAATACCAGGACGCCTCCTCCGCCCAATAAAGCATGTACATGGAAGACAAAGCATAAATCACAACTGTATTACCAAGCGCAAAGCCATTGCTGACATCAGGCTTATCTGTTAAAATAATACGTGCTTTGGGCAATTGGTTTAAAGCGGTTGAGTCGAGCCCATGAATTTGAGCCAGTCGGGGGATTTCCTGATCTGCCAAAAACAAAATATTTTGGGCAAGCGAAAGATAGGGCGCAGAAAATTCTACCTTAGCATATTGGCCAGTAAGTTGTTGCCAGGCTGCACTTTTAGCCTGAGCAGGATGCAAAGAGTTGATGAGTACCAAACAAAGAGATAAGAAAACAGAGCTAATGAGCTTTTTGTTGAAAATCATGACTAAAATTATTAATTCCAATTCAGAGTTGCAAGCGAATTATTGTGCAGCCCTTTAATCTTTTGTACATTTGTAAAAAAAACGGAGGGCGTATGGCTGAGCAAAAGGCTTTTAAATGGAACACATTATTAAGCTATGGCATTTTTGCCATAGCTATGGGCTTTTTTGAAGCCGCAGTAGTTGTTTATTTGCGCCTTTTGTATTACCCGGATGGGTTTCATTTTCCGTTAGTCATTATCCCGACCAATATCGCTGTTGTTGAATTGGGGCGCGAGCTTTCCACAATTGTCATGCTGTGGTTTGCGGCAACCTTTTTTGCTGATCGCTTTCGGGAGCGATTTATTGTGTTTATCTACATTTTTGGCGTATGGGATTTATTTTACTACATCTGGCTAAAATTGCTACTTAACTGGCCGACCCACTGGTTGGAATGGGACATTCTGTTTTTAATTCCTGCCCCCTGGGTAGGTCCCTGGCTGGCCCCGGCACTGGTCAGTCTGGGCTTTATTTTAGTTACCATTTTGCTGTGGAAAAATCCTGAAAAATTTGATGGCCCGGTATTCAGCAAAAATGTATGGCTGGTAGAAATTATTTGCGCACTTTTAATTTTGCTCAGCTTTTTCTGGGAAACCGGAGAAGTTATTCATGGCGCCATACCACAGTATTATCCCTGGCGGTTGTTCCTTTTTGCCTATATTCTGGGTTTGGGCACATTTTTATGGGCCTATTTAAAAAAATAGCAGAAAAATTAAGTAACTTTACTTATTGATTGCCGTTGTTTTAGCTAAGGATTAAAATTTGACAAGACAAAAATAGATTCTTAAATTTGGAGTCTCATTTGACAATAATCAGGCATCTAATGATTGTCGAATGAGCATTGAAAAAACTTTGCGGGATCGTCTAGCGGTAGGACGCCTGGTTCTGGCCCAGGTAGCCGGGGTTCGAATCCTCGTCCCGCAGCCAGAGACATGATGTGCGCCCGTAGCTCAACTGGACAGAGCGTTTGGCTACGGACCAAAAGGTTGGGGGTTCGAATCCTCCCGGGCGTACTTTAAACCCCTCTGATGCGAGGGGTTTTTAATTGGCGCGTTCGTCTAGGGGTCTAGGACGCCGGCCTCTCACGTCGGTAACACGGGTTCAAATCCCGTACGCGCTACAGAAAGCCAGCTCAAAGCGAGCTGGTTTTTTTGCGTTTGGCTACGGTCCCGCAAGGGCGGGATGGGGGTTCGAATCCTCCCGGGCGTACTTTAAACCCCTCTGATGCGAGGGGTTTTTAATTGGCGCGTTCGTCTAGGGGTCTAGGACGTCCCGACTTGTCGGGATAACACGGGTTCTCCCGAAAGGGATCCCTAAAAGGGAAAATCCCGTACGCGCTACAGAAAGCCAGCTCAAAGCGAGCTGGTTTTTTTTTGCGTTTGGCTACGGTCCCGCAAGGGCGGGATGGGGGTTCGAATCCTCCCGGGCGTACTTTAAACCCCTCTGATGCGAGGGGTTTTTAATTGGCGCGTTCGTCTAGGGGTC
>JAGHBR010000533.1 GCA_021160885.1 Caldisericaceae bacterium | reverse complement strand
TTCATCTAACAAAGATTTAATTGGTTTAAAATCTTTTTGATCAATTAATTCCTTGATTTCTGGTAGAAAAATTTTGGTAATCATATCTCCACATTCCTTAAATTTATAAAGATTATTTAATTAACCACCAGCTAACACTTCCGGGTTCTAATTCCACCGGTAAAGTAACTTTTTCATAATTTTGTAATTTAAAAATTTTATGCTTGCCGTGCCAATCGATGAATTCAGCTTGTTCTTTAAGCCCGGTGTAATACAACGGGATGTTTAATTTCTTTTTAATCGTCTGATTTGTTGGATTGTGGATGACCAACATACCTTTAAAACGACGCTGTGGATTAACGTGTAATAAACCATCCCAATTCCTGCCGTAAGGCCGCATTAGATGGATGGCATCAGCATCAAAAATGGATCTGTATTTTTTGTAAAAAGCAACCCAGCGCTTAACCACTTCCCTGGTTTGCGGGGCATCATAAGGCCGTGGACCGAAGTAGCAAACCTGCACTCCGGCATTAAATAAATTAATTAAACGTTGCTGGTAATGAGCTAAATGTTCGCACAAAGGTTCAATGGTGGCTGCAGTTCCTCCTCCATGGTATTTAACCAAAGGCACAAACATCCAGCCCATGGAAGGTGTGGCCTCACATTATCTCCATTGATGTTACAAAAATTGCATTTCTAAAACTCAGACCTCTACTGCACCAGAATTTCATCACAGAAAATCCAGGCCTTGCCGCCCTGCCCGTGATGCCACTCGGGGCAATGGGCGACATTTTGAGCCCGTACCTTAACAAAACGGACTTCTTCCTTTACATCAATTTTTTCTATTTTAACAGAAGGCTCGGGACGCGGTTGCACAGGCGTGCTCAGGGACTTTACATGCTGGTAGTGCTTACCGTCTTTAGAAACAAAAAAATCAATCTTTTTGGGGAAGAATATCCAAGAAACCTGATCTTCCAGCAGACTGATGGCCAGTTGCTTCACAGGAGTGACCTGGCCCAGGTCGATCACCGCTTCCAAATCTACGCCTTCAAAACCCAACCAGCGGTCGTCATGGAAATCATCGGAAGCAAGTTGACCATCCAAAAGGACTCTAATGCCGCCACGACTGTAACGCGGGCTGGGGGGATTCGCCAGCTTAAGTGTTTTGCCTTGCGCCAGATTTGGAACATTTTCTGCCCTGGGTTTAAATTTCTTGCCAGGTTCACGTACGGCACGACCTTTAACACCTGTTAAAGCATCACCTAATTCAGCACGCACGCTGTCGGCCAGCTGTTGTAGTTCTTTAACGATCTGCTGGTATTGTGCCGCTACGTCGCGCCGTTCGCCCACATCATTTTTCAGATTGTACAATTCCACTCCGCAGGTCTGGTAGGCGTAAGGGCCGGGATTTCCGTCATTACCCGGTTCTACGATTTCTTAAGAACGGTAGCGATGCGGAAAGACCAGTTTCCATTCTCCGCGATGCACTGCCCGCAACTGGCCATCGTAGTAGTAGTAAAATTCTTTGCGCGGGGATTTTTCGCTGCGCCCTAAAATAAAATCGCTCAGGTCCAGACCATCGATTTTACGATTTGGTAAAGGAGCCCCGGTCAGCCGACAAATGGTCGGCAGCAAATCAAGTGTACTGGCCAACTGGTCTGTGACGCGTCCGGCAGGAATTTTGCCCGGCCAACGCATGATGCAGGGCACGCGTACACCGCCTTCCCAGGCAGTCCCCTTTCCCTCACGTAAAGGGCCTGCCGAACCAGCCCAGTTGCCAAAGTTTAACCAGGGCCCATTATCGCTGGTAAAAATAACCATCGTTTTTTCATCCAGGCCTAAATCCTTCAATGTTTGCAAAATCTGGCCAACCGACCAGTCAATTTCCTGAATAACATCTCCATACAATCCCTGAGCACTTTTGCCTTTAAACTTTTCCGAAGCATTAATGGGCACATGAGGCATGCTGTGTGCCAGGTACAAAAAGAAAGGTTGATCTTTGTGCTTTTTAATGAAATTGACTGCGCGATGCGTGTACTTTTGCGTCAGATAGGCCTGATCTTCCAATAAATCGATCAATTCTCCGGGTTGATCGTTTTCGATGAAGCGCAAAGGTGGATTGGCAAAAATTTTGAAACTGTTATTACGCTTTCCGTGATAATCATAGGGCCACATGTCGTTGGAATAAGGCAAACCAAAGTATTCATCAAAGCCCTGATTAATCGGTAAGAATTCTTTTAAACGTCCCAGATGCCATTTACCAAACATGCCGGGCGCATAGTTGCGTTTTTTAAGTAATTCGGCGATGGTCTCTTCATTCGGATGTAAACCAAGTTTGGAACGAGCCGGTAATGCGCCATGAATGCTGACACGTTGGGCATAACAACCAGTCATTAACGAAGCGCGTGAAGCACTGCAAACGGCCTCGCTCACGTAAAAACTGGTGAAACGGATACCTTCCTGCGCCATGCGATCCAGATTGGGGGTTTGGAAGCCCTGCGCTCCATAACAGCCCACATCGCCATAGCCCTGGTCATCGGTAAAGATGATGACAATATTAGGCGCTTGTTCTTTGCTGCAGGCGGTCAGAGTTCCGCTGAGCAAGGCGGCCAGGCCCAAACCGGTTTGCCGTACAAAAGCTCGCCGCGTCCATGTTTTCTTTGTTTTGCTATCAAGATCAGTTGTTGTCATGGATTTTCCTTCCCTTCAACTAAATAAATTTATCAACAAACAACCAGGCTTTGCCACCGGCGCCCTGATGCAGGACGGGCAGATTGCGGTATTCAGTGCAATAATGCGTAGCTGCTTACCATAATTGTACGGCAGATCAAAAGAGACTAATTTGCGTGAAAGATCAGGACCATTTGCCATGGGAATAATTTCAGTTGCTAACAATTTCCAGCCTTGCTGTTCACCTCCGGAAAAAAGACTAACCTTTTTAGGGAAAAAGATCCAGCTTTCCGTGCCTTGTAAAAATGACAGTTGCAGCTTTTTAAAGAGCAAGTTTAAGGGGATTTTAAGAACAACATCCAGGTCTTTGGCTTCAAAGTCTAACCAGCGCCCATCCTGAAAATTAAGGGCGCCACTTTCACCATCAATTAAGCTAAGCGCTCCTTGAGCCACGTAAGGGCTGTCTGGTAAAAAACGCAGTATTGGTGGCGCAAAAACTACTCTTTCGGTAGTAGAGTTCAATCGATACGCTGGTGTGGCCCTGAACATCCTGAGACCAGGCTTTTAAGTGGGTTGTTTTGGATAGAGTTAAAGCATTTTGGTAAAGCTGAGCTTGTTCCTTTTCGTTTTTCTGGTAGTAAATGTCTAATCCCGCATCAGCTTTTAAATGGACTTTTAACGTGTTGTAAAAAATGCTTTTCAACGGTCGGGCTAAATGCGGTTCTGGTGTCGGTTGCTTTAGCCAGCTTAAATTGAAACGAGCCACGGCGATGTCTTGACGGGAATTTGTTGTACCCAGATCGCCGCGTTCATAAGCTAAAAAAACCAGGCCGTTGCGTCCTTTAGCCATGCTGGAATAGGCACACGGCCCCGGGTAAATTAGTTTTTTCACTGTCCAACTACGGGCATCGTCAAAGCTTAAACAAACGGTCATCCTGCGCCGGGACGCCCCATCCCATGTTTTACGCGCCTTAACCGCCGGATTGGCAAACAAGATGACATTTTCTTCATCCGGTTCTGTTAAACGCAACAGAGAAGCATGACAAACCGGTTCTACTAATTGTGAATCAACACCAAATTCGGTAAACGTTTGCCCACCGTCATGACTGATGGCAAAACTACGCCAGACGAAATCCGGGCCATGGTTGCGGTTGTTCACGTAAAGCCGGCCATCTGAAAGTTCCACCAGGCAACACTCCCCTACCTGATTCTGCGTTAAACCGCCTTTACGCCAGCTGCGTCCACGATCATCGCTAATCAATACGCCATTGTGCATGTATTGCCAGTCCAGGCGAGGCTTTAGTTCTGTGCGCGCTGGCAGCACAAAGCGCCCCTGGTGTTTTCCGTAACGTAGCACAATACCGGTGCCAAAGGGCCAGTAATCCAATTCAATTAATTTTAGTTCAGACCAGCTGGCGCCTTCATCATCGCTGTAAATGTAAAAGAAACCAGCGCCCAGTTTTTTCATGGAATCGGGATGTTCTATTTTAAAGATTTCATTGATCGGTTTGCCATCCGGGCGGCTGCGCGGACTCTGGTAGCCGAAATAATGAATGCGACCGCTTTGTGGATCAACAATAACCGCCAGACCACGCACTGTCCAGTTGGGCCTGGCCGCAATGATTTGCGGTGCCAACCAGCTTTGCCCATCATCCAGGCTGCGCACTAAAACCACTTTTTGTTCGTTGCCCCAGTCCACGTTGCTTTGCATGCGAGCTGTGGCAAAAAGTAGCACGGTGCCGCGTGGTGTTATGGAAATGTTGGGAATGGCGTAGGCGCCGACATCACCTTTCTGTTTCAGAACGATCCGATCTTCAAAAAAGGGGGGCTCAGTTGATGTTGTGCAGCCGCCTAATAACAGAGCTAAAAATATAATCAACGGGATTTGTAAAAAATTTCGCATCTAAATCACCTAACTTTTCTGCATTATTAATCAAACAAACCAGAAGGCAGAGGTAATCAAACAAATTGAACAACTAACAAACTTCTTTTCCCCGCATTGATCAAAAAAACTTAATCATTTAATTGAACCGCATGGCCGGGCGCTCTGTACAATTTTACCTTGCCTTCAATTTCAACCGCTAACACCGTCACAAAAGGATCCAGTAACTTTTCCGGCACATTTATCAATACCACGCCGGGAATGTTGTTCCAGGGCGCTCCGCCGCTGATTTTCCATTTAAGTTTGCTGTCCGGCTGGCCAATAACACGGATCTTTTTAATTTTATTGTGCAATCCTTTTAAAGCGACAAATTCTTTGGGAGTATTGAGTAAGTAAAGATAAATCGTCTGACTGTCCGGAGCCAGTGTGGTAGGTCCGTAAAAGTGCCCCCAGGGCAGGCCTGCCACGGTCTGGTACACAGCCTCTTCGTGCTTTTTAATCCATTGCCCAAGGTCTTTCAGCCGCTGCACCTGCGGCTCAGGAATGGTGCCATCGGCTTTGGGTCCGACGTCCAGTAGCAGATTCCCTCCCATGGCCAGGCATTCGCTAAACGTGCGAATGATCTGGTAAGAACTTTTGTAGTTGGTGTCTTTTGGCTGGTAGCCCCAGGAATCGTTAATGGTCATGCAAAATTCCCATGGTCCCTTAGGTGGCGTAATCGGAATGCCCTGTTCCGGGGTTTTGTAATCCCCATATCCCCGTAAACGGGAATTCAGTATCACATTGCGATTTATTGTTTTAAGTTTTTTACGCAGTTCCGCAGCCTGCCATTCCTGGGCAGAATGTTCCCAGTCTCCATCGAACCATAACAAATCAGGCTGATATTGGCTCATTAATTCTTCCAACTGTCCCTGATAAAAACGAATAAAACGTTGCCAGGGGGATAGATTTTCCAGGCCTTGATGCGGGTAGTCATCAGTGGGATATGACCCGTTCACCACTCCTTTGCGGGCAAAGACGACCGGTTTGTAATCGGGATGTGACCAGTCGCAAAGTGAAAAATAGAGGCCAACCTTAAGGCCTTCTTGCCGCAGTGCGTCACAAAATGGGCCAACCAGATCTTGTTTAGCGGGCGTCTTTTCGACAACATTCAAATGACTAAATTTAGTTGGCCAGAGAGCAAAACCATCGTGATGTTTGGTGGTTAAAACCGCGTAACGCGCGCCGGCTTCTTTAAACAGCTTTGCCCATTGTTGTGGATTGTAGTTTTCGGCGGTAAAACCTTTGGCCTGTGCCATGTAATCCTCAAATGAAATCCTTTTGTGGTACATCGACCAGGATTCGGAAATACCTTTAACCGAATAGAGTCCCCAGTGGATAAAAATGCCCAGTTTGGCGTTTTTGAACCAGGCCATGCCCGGAGTCCACTCTTTAAAAGAGAAATCTTTTGGGGGTTGAGCAAAAGTAAACGAACTTGCCAGAGACAAAAGCAGAGAAAACAAAATTAGTTTGTTTTTCATCGAAATTTACCTCCATTATTCACAACAATAAAATATTTACAAAATCAATCGATAAAATACAACATTTTTTGTCTGAAAAATATCAGACTGACAGTCGATTTTCCAGTAGAATGGGTCCTACTAACGGTGAGTTAAATACGATAAAGTGAACATTTAAAAAG
Source organism: Caldisericaceae bacterium (assembly GCA_021160885.1). GTDB lineage: Bacteria > Calditrichota > Calditrichia > Calditrichales > Calditrichaceae > Caldithrix. Next base: position 3,916 of record JAGHBR010000533.1, on the reverse strand, counting down.
AGGCATTCAAAGTGATTACGATCAACAACCCGTTTACTGTAACCTAAAAAGAATTATCTTTAAAGATTACAAGTTTTGAGCTTTTAGTTTTGAATTAAAATTTTAACGGATAAACTGTCAAATTTACGAACATCTCCATTTTAGATTGGCATTTGAATAAAATTCAATCTTTGAATACTGAGATATGAGAATAAAAACTAAAGGTAAAAAATCATTCAACATTCAACATTCAAAATTTCTCAACTCCGCAGCACTTTTTGTATTTTTTACCACTGCCACATGGACAGGGATCGTTGGGTTTTATTTTAGCAGGAACTTCAATTTTTACGGGTTGAGAGGCCGCAGATTGATTGGCCTTTCGCCATTCGGTGGCCAGTTGACGCAGTTTGCTATCGGCATGTTCAAAAAAGGTTTTAAAAGATTGGCAGAAATGATTCATTCCCTGGTCGCGTGGATCCATCTGCCGATCCTTGGGACAACCGCCCCAGCAATGGGTAAGCCATTTACATTGCTGACACTCTTTGGGTAATTTCCGTTTGACCAGGCCAAATTGTTTTTGACGCGTTGAATTAAGCATATCTGCAAGACGATCTGTATGAACATTGCCTAAGTACCAGTCATTTTCCACGTAAAAATCACAGGAATAGACATTGCCATTGTGTTCAATCACAACGTAAACACCACATTCTGGCAATAAGGTGCACTCAGGTGGTTGTAGGCCCACATAAGTGTGAAATACCGAATCAAAATAGCGAATGGATGTGATGGGTTGTCCGTTTTTGAAATCGGCCAGCCACAAGTCAAACAGTTGGACCAGAAATTGTCCATAACGTTCCGGTGTCAATGAAAAATCCGCTGCTTTGCCCGGATCATTGGGATCTCTTTCCACACAGGGAATGAACTGCATAAAATTAAGTCCTAAAGACTTGTGGAACTGATAAATCTCTTCCGGAAACTGAGCCGAATAGTCGGTAAGAACTGTCAGTGCATTGACCTGAACGCCATGGTCAAGCAGCATTTTGGCATGATCTACCACCGTTTGCCAGGAGCCGCGTCCCCCCTTTCGCAATCGGTACGCATCATGAATGTGTTTGGGGCCATCCAGTGAAAGTCCGACCAAAAACTGATATTTTCGAAGGAAACGCGCCCAATTTTCATCAAGCAACAGCCCATTGGTTTGCAGGCCATTGCCAACGGTTTGACCTCGTCCGTATTTTTTCTGAAAATAGACTGCTTTTTCAAAAAAGGGCAGACCCATTAAAGTCGGTTCCCCCCCCTGCCAACCAAAAGAAACATGCCTCTCACCTTGCTCCATGATCTGTTTAATCATGATTTCCAGTGTCTCTTCAGACATTCGGTGCTGTTTGGTTTCAGGGAAAAGTTCCGACTTTTTCAGGTAAAAACAATAGATGCACTCCAGATTGCAATCCGGGCCGGCTGGTTTGACCAGTACAGAATTTAAGGGTTTACGCGGTACCAGCATTAATCATCCTCTTCTACAATTTCAGCCTTTTCCTTCAGCTGATCAATCAGTTCAAACAAACGCTCCTGCTGCCGTTCCTGATTTAAGCGTTCGGCTATTTGTGCCCGCACTTCTTCAAAAGGCAGGCGACGTTCAGGCCGACGATCATAAAGACGGGCAATGTGGTAACCATATTCGGTTAGAATAATACCGCTTATCTGGCCCGGTTTCAGATCAAAAACGGCCTCTTCAAAAGCAGGCACCATTTGTCCCCGCCTGAACCAGCCTAATTGCCAATCCTGGCATTCACTCACTGACTGAGCCAATTGCTCAAACGATTCACCGGCCTTAAGGCGTTTCTCTACCTGCACAATTTTCTGATAAGCCTGAATCTTATTTTGCTTCTGATTGATGTAAAAGACAATATGTCCGGCGTTAACCTCTTCCGGCAACGTGAATTCTTCCTGGTGTGAATTGTAGTACTGTTTTAACTCGTCTTCATCAGGTGGCGCAATGCTTTGAGAAATTTCTTCCATTAACTGTTCCAGTTGCAGATGAAGCCGCAAATCTTCTTTTAATTTTTTCTCTTCCTCTTCCCCTAACGATTCTTCGCCCACCATTTCTGCAAAGCGGGAGGCTAAAACGCCTTCGTCTACCGCATAGTTCCTGCGTTGCGCCTCCTGTGCCAATAGCAGATGTTCAATTACATTTTCTTTGGCCCAGTCACGCAATTGCTGTTCCCGCTGGGGTGCTGGCATCTCCCTGAACGCCTGATCGTGTTCAGGGCGCAAGCGCTCCATTTCATCCCTAATCATTATTTCTGTAACCGGTTGTCCATTAACCTTTAGGGTCATTCCTATTTTCTCCTTCAATTACATGATGGTTAAATTCTTGTCAATTAATCCCCAGAGAGCACTGAATTCAAATGTAAATGATCTATCCACAGCTAAGTATTACTTGAATGCTCTAGCAAATCCAAACGCTTTAGTCAGCACTCATTTTTTTTTGCTAAATTTAGGCAAATTTTCATCCAAAGCAACTTTTTAAATTAAAAGCACTGCTGTCCAAATTTAATCATATCCGGATAATTTTTTTAAACTTTGTTGCTCTACCACATCTCAAAGATTATCAAACTCGAAACTCGAATTTCGAAATACGAAACTAGAAATTCCTTTTGCCTTCTGGGTTTTGGGAGAAAATAGAGGCCTGTGACACTAATGGCACAAAAGAAAAAAAAATTGGGCTTTAGCCCCCATTTATCAATTGTGTAGTTTAGAAAATTAATATTGCGCTCATATTTAACCACTATCTGAAAGATAGTGGCTATTGAGAACCGTACTCATAAGCAATGCTGCTAATTGTCGCTTTCCATTTACAACGGAAAGAGGTAAGAGAGATAGTTTTTTTAGCCATTCTACAAGCAAATTTAATAGTTGAACCATAATTTAAATTATCTTAGACCAGCATAATTTCCTTTACAAAAAATGTAAGCTAATCCTCAATGCCATTTACATTGATTGAAAGATATCTTGCAGAGGGATTTGACCTATAAAACCTTTATCGTAATCGGAATAATACAGGTAATTTCCATGAAAACGGATAATAAAACTATAGGGCCTTTTCGGATTTATTAGTTTTACCTGGCGCGTTTTTAAATTGAGTGCATGCAGCCCCTCAAGACTTGAAAAGATTAATGATTCTTTAAACTTTGTCAGCCCGGTACCCGCTATTCTTGTCTTTATGCTATCCAGAACATTTCCATCATAATCCAGCAGGTAGATTACACCATATAAGTAATCGAGCGCATACAGGGTATCGTTACTGGCCTCAAGTCCATTTAATTCGGTTTCCCATGAAAATGTTTTAACGTCTCTGAACTGACCGCTGTTTAGATCCATGTGCTGTATTTCATGATTGCTGATTGTGTAAAACAAATGCCGGTCATCGACTGCAATCAGGTTATGACTTACGGCATCAATCCAGACCTTACTTTCACCAGTATTAAAATTAACTTCATAAACGCCATAGCCACCGCCAGCTCGGTAAAAAAAGCGTTGTCCTTCAAAATCAAAATCATCGATATGCCAGCTCTTTTTTTCCGGATAGGGCAAATCGTCTTTTATCCAAAACACTTCAGCTGATTCAAATGGATATTTACATAAAACAAAATTGGTATCCAGATCAATGAAGGAGCTGTCGCTTAATGTGTAGCGGATCCATCCATTAAAAATAAATAAATCTTCGGGCGCGTGAATAGTCAGGGAAAATTGGGGAATAAATTTCCCATCTGACCTGATGTAATTAGGAATAATCGATCCTACCTCCTGAAACTCGTATTGATTCCACTGAAAGATGGTTATGCGCTGGACGTCCTGGCAGCTTAACTTCAATGTAGCACTTTGCTCGAAGCGCAGAGAATCATAAGCAATCTGTGAAATCACGATATTCCTTAAC
>JAGHBR010000216.1 GCA_021160885.1 Caldisericaceae bacterium | reverse complement strand
TTATTGGCCTATGTTTATTTAAAAAATAAAACTTTTATTAATGCGCATTTGATTAAACATGGTTTTGCAAAAGTAGATAGGGCGATTAATTTTAACCTTAAAAATAAATTTTTAAAAATGGAGCAAGTTAATGGCTAAAGAATGGATACTCAATAGTGCAATGAATAGGTTTCAATTAAATTTTAAAAGAAATGTAGGAGCTACATCGGAAGAGATTAGAAAATGTCAACCCAAAACAATAGAAGATTGGAGACGCTATTATTATGAAAAAGTTAGACCTAAAGAACATATAGATGAGCTTGGAAGAAAACTGTATATAAAAATAACGGAAGTGATTGCAGCAGAAGTTGAAGAAATTACAGAAGAAGATTGTATAAAATACATGCATCAAATGGTAATTGATAGAACCTTTGATGGATATATGACTGAAATTAAAACCATTTATGGTCAATTGCAAAAAGAGATTGGTGAAGAATACAAAATAGAACCTGCCCCCGATGAATGGGATAGATTATATAATGTTGATTTTTTTATACAGCTAAAGGATAAATATATTGGATTACAAATCAAACCTGTAAGCAATACAGCTCAAATTCCAGAAATATTTAAAGAAAGGAAAATTCAAAATAATACTCACTCTGATTTCACTCAAAAATATGGTGGTAAAGTCTTTTATATTTTTTCAATAAAAGAAAGAGACAAAAAGAGAATCCAAAATCCGGAAGTAATTGGAGAAATAATTAGAGAAATAGAAAGGCTAACTAATTCATAATAAACAAAATATTACATGTATCACATAACGAATAGGCTTCGCACCGGACGCTAAGCCATAAACAGCCGCAAGTGCGCTTTTACCCAGCGTCCGGCTATCGGGATCTTCGCTTATGCTACGACAAGCCCGTGTTGGACTAGGCCCCGAACTGCCTATGGATTTTGCTTTTTCGTTAATCAAGTGGAGAGACCTACTGAAATGGCTCGGTTTTTCCTGAAAAGAAACAATCATTTTTAAAAGTCAGGGCCTTAATCATTTTTAAACACATAATCTTTTCATAATTTTTGTCAATGCTTACCTTTTGGACGTACGTTTCCATTAACCTTAATTGGAATTAAAAAAACGAATAAATGGTTTTCAGGCAGGCTTTGTGATTTTCCATTTTGATGCAAGAAAAAATTTTATTAACTTCTTTCAGTCTTAATATGACTGGCAATGATTTGTCTCGAGGCGGGCGAACCAGTCCGAATAAATGCTATTTTCTTTGTAACATTTTTTCGTAAAAGAATTTAATGGAGCTGATGGAAACGGAGAAAGCAGCTCGTGACCAGTGTTTTACGTTTCTGTTGTAGAGAAAATAATCTTTGATTTCTTGTTCATAGATTAATTCTGGTTAGTAATAAAAATTGCCCCGCCTGCGGTGCTTAATTCAACACAAGGCTGTATTCACGCTAAAGTAACAAATTTCAGGGTTAACTCTTAAACCCTTACCCCCTTATACCTTTAACTTAAATTCTCCTTCTGGGAAAGATTATTACCCAAAATTTCCATGCCCGCAGCGAAGAGTCCGCCAAACAAAAATCCTTCAATCGAGCTGAGAAACAATCGGGATAGCAGACCAAAATGCCCTTCGCCTAACAGCGAGGCCAGCGGTTCTAGATTGATCTGCGATTTGCCAAAGGACTTTGCAATAGCTGCGATGCTGCCGCTGAAAAGATTGCCTTCGAACAGTGATAGAGCAATGGCGCCAATGGTAGAAAATAGAGCAGTAGTCAATATTTTGGCCAGTCGATTTTTGGGGTAAAAGATCTCGGAAATAGTCAAACCCAGCGACAGACAAAAGCCCAGAATGGTGCCTTCAAGCGCGCCGGTAATATTGATTAATTCCTGACCAAATAAAGCACGTAAGATGTCCACACCAATTAAATTGATCAGGCTGCCGATCAGTAAACCACCGATGGTACCACCAACTACCATCCACCACAAACTGTGTCGGTAAGTAACATAACGCATGGTAGCAAGGCCTGAACTAATGCCCAGTCCGGCAAAAAAGGCCGCCATACCGCCCAGAGAAAGAAGCGCCAGTAAATATGTTACCGTTTCGAAAGTCTGGGGTTGTTTAAAAATAACCAGCAAAAGTGTAAGCATGGAACCAACCACCAATCCGGAAATCGTGGCGCCGAAGGTCGCTCCGGAAATTTTTTTCGAGATTTGTTTGCGGTATCGGTAAATACGAACCCAGATCAAACCGCTGACTACTAAAAAAGCTACTAACAACGGTAGCTTCCGCAAATAAATGAGATGAATGTCAAAATCACGGGCAAAAGCCAGGCTCACGGCGCGACGAATCAGACCGGCTTTTTTTTGATTTTTACCTCTGGCCAGCTTGGCCTGGCCTTCGGCGCCGTAGTTTTTTAGATAGACAATGCTGGCTGTTTTGCGTACGTTTAAATCTTCGTCCCAGAGAGCGTGATGAAAAAGCTGTTTTTCAACCTGAGGATGTAAAATGTTAAGGGCCGATTCGGCCGCCGCCATGCGTACTCTGGCATCACCGCTGGCTAAAGACTCAATAATAATTTCTGTTAATTCGGGCACCTGTTTTTTCAATCCTTCCGAAAGGATGTAACCGCGGTACAACTGACTGCGGGCTAAAAACGTTGCTTCCTGTGGCGTCAGTTTGAGATGGCGCTCAAAAGGCAGAATGATTTGCAAAGCGTCTTCATCGAGCAGCAACTGGTGATGATTAAAGGCTTCCAGGCCGCGCTCCAGAATGTTGTGCGCCTGACGCAAGCCCTTTTCCTCTTCCGAAATCCATGCATTGATCTGCGGCACTAAAAAATCGTGGCTTAATTCAAGCCAGTTTTTACCTTCCTGCCGACCAATGCGAATCAGACGTGTATCCGACAGTTCGTAGATTAACCGCTGAATCAATTCGGTCTGAAGGCCGCTGCTGGCAAAACGGCTGATCAGCGTGTCCATGGGCACTACCAGGCGTTGTCCCTGTAGGTTGATCAGTGATTTCAGGATTTCTCGCGCTAAATTTAACTTTTCGCCGTCAAAGCGGTGCAGCACGCGTGTCATATAATTTTCAAGAATTTGCGAGGCGCCACCAAGGGCTTCGTATTCATGACAGGTAATACCCGCCTGTTGATCCCGAGCGTCGAACAGGGCATCACAAACAATTTGCAGCTGTGGTGGGTCAATCGGCTGATCTCCGTGCGTCAGGTCGTTCAAAATACGCTGCGCCACTTCTTCTTCAATGGGGCAGTTTACAGCCCGGGCCGGTTGTAAAATGGCTTGCGACGCCTGTTCTTTTTCTAACTTTAACAGCCGGTACTCATGATGAAAAATTTCGGGCAAAATCGCTTTGAACAAACTCATTTCCGCCAGCAGATCTTCTCGCAGCACAAAACCCAGATGTATATTCAACGTTTCGTCACGCAGCAGCTGTTCAAAGACCGTCAGCAATTGCTGCTGTTCCTGCGGACTGAGCAGCAAAAAGAAATCTTCGAACTGATCAAAAAAGAAAATTAAATTTCTGTTTTTTAAACGGCTTTTAATTTTTTTAAGTAATTGTGACCAGTCGATCTTTTTGAGCGAGCCGTTATGCTCACCGGTTAGACGGTTTAATGTGTGTAATAGTTGCTCGGCCGGATCATGAAAACTGCGAATCACAAAGGGGCTGTGTCCCTGCTGTTTTAAAGCGGGCACCAGTCCGGCGCGAATCAAAGAACTTTTACCTACACCTGATTTGCCGTGTAGAATAAAGGAACGATGACTCAGAATTTTTGAAGTCAGCAGTTCAATTTCCTTTTCCCGACCAAAGAACAGCTCCTGATCTTCTTCGCGAAAGTAATCTAAAAATTTGTAGGGACGTTGGCGTTTAATTGCTGGTTCACTTTTACGGAAGCGTTCGCTTAAAATGGGGTCTACTTCGGCGATGAACATGTAACCGTGTTTAGCCACGGTTTTGATGAAACGGGGATTGTGGGCGTTGTCTCCCAAAGCCTTGCGGATATCTTTAATGCACTGGCTTAGCGCTGACTCCGTTACGATGGTGTCTTTCCAGACTGTCTCGAAGATCTTTTCTTTGCTGGTCAGCTGTTGATTGTTTTCCACCAGTAAAACCAGTACATCGAAGTATTTTGACGTTAGCGCGACTGGCTGATCGTTTTTTTTTAAAAGTCGATTCTTTAAATCGATTTCAAATTCTGCAAAGCGAAAGCCGGTAATTGTATGATTCATAGGATATTTTAACTTTTTCTCACAACTATCTCATGACTCTTTCAGATAATTTTAATAAGTATTATCATCTGAATTTGTACAACGCTTAAACTTAACGATAAAAATAAAAAATTCAATAGTTTTTGGCAAAATAATTAAATTGAGGCAAAAAGATGGGTGAACATTTTCGGCTTTCCACGGAAGCGCCAGGCCAGGATTCGAACTTGCACGTAGCCATCATCATGGATGGTAACGGACGATGGGCGCAGCAACGCGGCAAAGCGCGTTTTTGGGGACACCGCGAAGGCGCAGAAACCGCCAAACGCATTATTGAAGCTGCGCCAAAGTACGGCATTACGACTTTAACCCTTTATGCTTTTTCCTCAGATAACTGGAAAAGACCGCAACAGGAAGTGAATATGCTGATGCAGCTTTTGCAAAACAAGCTGCGCTCTGAAGTAAAGACCAGTCTGGAAAATGGCGTAAAACTGTCTTTTATTGGCCGACGCGATCGCTTGAGTCCACAATTAGTGGCTCAGATGGAAGATGCCGAGGCCAGAACACGTTTTGGCGAAAATTTACATCTACGACTGGCCATTGATTATTCCTCACGCGAAATGTTGATGCGGGCAGCGCAAATGGCAGCCGATGAAGAGGATTTAACACGGGAACGCTTTGCTCATTATTTGGCAAAAGCCATGCATTCCAATGATTACGCACCGGATGTTGATCTGTTGATACGCACCGGCGGCGAACAGCGTTTGAGCGACTTTTTGCTCTGGGAATGTGCCTATGCCGAATTTTACTTTACGCACACCATGTGGCCCGATTTTACGGAAGAGGAGTTAGCCCAGGCTATTGCCGATTTCCAATCGCGCGAACGACGTTTTGGCGCCATTCCACAAATCCGCCAGTCTGTAATGGCGTAAGTGCATTGTGATTTAACCAGAGTAAAAAACAGGTTACGCAAACTGTACATGAAATTCACTTATTCTTCTAAAATGTTTATTATTTAATACCCTCAGGAAATC
>JAGHBR010000228.1 GCA_021160885.1 Caldisericaceae bacterium | reverse complement strand
ATCATGCCAATAATAGACAGATAAGTAATTAAATTTTCTTTTTTTATAATATTTTCAGGTTTAGTAACCACACTCCACGTTAATATTCCAAAGAATATACTTAACATTGGCAACCAATAATCTAGTGATCGAATCGTCGAAATCGGCTGGAGCCAGAAGCAAGCAATAATACTTATTATTAAAATGAACCAATCAATTCCTTTGTTCTTAAATATCAATATATAGACAAGACTTACAGATATTAGAATTAATATTTGGGGAAGCTTCATTTAAAATCCCTGGTAGATCCAGAGAGGCGAATCATTACTTGTCGTGATAATCAACCCTAAAATAATCAAGTAAAAGAGAATAACAATAATGTTTTCTTGTTTTCGATCACTTTTCATAATCTTTTTATTAATCTATTCATATGAGCAAACACGCCATTGACCGTCTTCTTGGCGAAGGGTGTATGTTCTTCTGGATAAGTCAATTGAACGAAGTTCATCATTATAAGTCAGGTCAAGTGAGCCGTTACAAACAACGAAGCTTTCGTCACCATTTTCATGAGTTACTTTACAGGACAGGTCAGATACTTCAGCTCCAACTGACAGCAAAGCATCCACTTCCAATATAGCGGTCTCCTCCCATTCCTTACAAGACAAAGCAACAATTTTTGGTTTGTCTTTTTTGGCAAGCGCAAGAATGTATTTCTCGGTAGCATTGGCTGGACCTATTGAACTTTTTTCCCCACAACCAGCAGTAATATAAATTGATAAAATTAGAATCGCTAATATGATTTTTTTCATTTCTACTCCAATGTTTAATTTCAATGAGGGCTTATTATAATAAAAAAGCGGAGATATTTCTCCGCTTTTATTTAGATCTTTTTGCTATAAATCCGGTGATTTTTATACGGAGTAACCCCTAAGTTTTTCAAATCTTTTCTCATCTGTGTAGCAGTTTCAGCTACCTGAGTTAATTCGCCATGTTCAAAATTAAACGAATGAGCAGTCTTATAGATTTCTGAAAATAAGACTGCATTCCCACCACGCCCATGATACTCAGGCAATACCCCCACACCGTTAAATGAGACCCAATTAGTCCGCTTTAATTCCCACAGATAATTAATCAACGCAATTGGTGATAGCTTTCCTTTATATTCCTGCAATTTAGCAGAAATATCCGGGAAAGCGAAAATGAAACCTATCACATCATCGTTATATGTAATAGCTTTTAATAGCTGCGGTACAGCAACAACCATAATATTATCCATTACAAACTTTATTTCATTGTCTGAAAGCGGGTAGTATTCCCAGTTTTTGACAAACGAGTTATTATAAGCTTGCCCAATTTTCCATGCCCATTTTTTCAATTCTCGCTTTGAGGAAAAATTAAGTACTTTATATTTCCCATTTGCTTTTACACGCTCTGCTACTTTATTAACCTTTTCAGGCATTTTAAAATCAGGTATATGAACATATGATGAGAGCCAATCAACAGTTTTGGTAAATCCCAGATTTTCAACAAATTTCGGATAATTGGGTAAGTTGTAGTTCATCATTGTCATCATTTGCCTTTTATCAAAACCTTCAACAAGAAAACCATACCCATCAAAGGCAGATAATCCTTTTGGTCCTACGATTGAATTTAGACCATGCTGATGAGCCCAATCAAATGCACGTTCAAAAAGTTTATCCGCAACTTTTTGGTCATCAACACATTCAAACAAATAAAAAGCTGCATCCTTCTTCCCGTGGTATTTGTTATACTTTTTATTTTCAATGCAAGCAATCCTTCCCACTAACTCATTACCATCCCAAGCTGTAAAAAAGTCAGCAATCGAATGCTCATAAAACGGATGCTTCTCTTTATTCAGCATAAGTTTGATATCTGCAATAATTGGCGGAACCCATTCTTTGGTGTTTGAATAAATGTGAAATGGAAATGTAACAAATTCATTAACTTCTTTTTTTGATTTAACGTCTGTTTGTTTGATTGTGACCATAATTATCTTTTGACCTCTTTCAAATTTATTTATATTTTATTTCATTTCCACTATAGATGATACTATTAACACAAAATAATTGAATCAGAAACGGTTTATTGGAGATTTTTCAATGAATGAATTATTACTTAAAGAAATCAAGGAGCAGCCTGTTGTTATTAACAAATTTCTAAATGACCAAGCAGATTACGTAAATGAAATTTGTTCCAAATTAATCGGACAATATGATTATATTTTAATTGCAGCCCGCGGCACTTCAGACAATGCGGCAAGGTATGCAAAATATATTTTTGGCTCATTAAACAAAGTCCAAGTAGCACTATCAACACCCTCTTTATTTACGATATATAAAAATCCTCCCATTCTAAAAAGAGCGCTTGTAATTGGAGTTTCACAATCCGGGCAATCGCCAGATATTGTCTCTGTCTTAAAATCCGCAAATGAACAAAACCGGCCTACAATTTCAATCACGAATGATGAGAGTTCCCCTCTCGCTAAAGTATCGGATTTTGTTATCAACCTCGGAGTGGGTGATGAAAAAGCAGTGGCCGCAACGAAAACATATACAGCGTCATTAACCGCCCTCGCCTTATTTTCCTGTTACCTAAATAATGAAAAAAATCAACTGAAAGAGCTACTTGCATTACCAAGTAAAATTGCTAAAACGTTAGATTCCGCTTTAGAAAGAGTGGAAACGTCAAACCGGTATCGTTATATGGAGCAATGTGTAGTTATTGGAAGAGGGTTCAACTATGCGACTGCATTTGAAATTTCTTTAAAAATAAAAGAACTTGCACGTGTAATTGCTGTACCCTATTCTTCAGCAGATTTCAAACATGGTCCAATTGCAACTTTAAATAGAGGGTTTCCCGTGATTATTGTTGCACCTTCTGGAATTATGTACAAACATATTTTAGCTTTCACAAAAAAGATTCTTAACTTGGGTGTAGAGCTCATTGTCATTTCAGATAATGAGGAGATATTGAATTTGGGAAAAACAGCATTTTCTCTTTGTCCAGATGTTCCAGAATGGTTATCGCCAATAACCTCAGTTATCCCTGGGCAATTGTTTGCTCGGAAATTGGCAATTGATAAAGGGTTTGATTCTGATAATCCTGAAGGCCTCACAAAAATTACGGAAACATATTAAAATAAAAAAGGTACTCCAAAAACAGGAGATTTAACTTGGAAAAATTTATTATTGAAGGTGGTCATCCTCTAATTGGTGAAGTCAAACCTTCTGGAAATAAAAATGCCGCTTTACCAATTCTTGCTGCGTGCTTATTAACTGATAAAAAAGTTACTCTCAAGAACTTGCCTGATATTCAAGATGTAAGAACAATGCGTGCGTTATTGGAAAGTCTGGGCGTATCAATTAAATATATTAACGACCATACATGGGAAATTGAAGCAAAAGAAATTCGTTCCACTGATCTTGACCCAGTATTGTGTAAAGCTATTCGCGCTTCTATCCTATTAGCT
>JAGHBR010000233.1 GCA_021160885.1 Caldisericaceae bacterium | reverse complement strand
TATCTCCCAAATAATAAACCGCGCAGCAAATGAACCTGACTTGCTGTGCGTTCAAATCAAAAGAAAAGGAGATTTAAAATGCATGATCTGGAAAAAATTTTACGGCCCAAATCCATTATCCTGATTGGCGTTTCGCGTAAGGAGGGCTCGCTCGGTAAAAAGTTTTTAGATGCCCTGCTACGCATGAACTTTAATGGCGAAATTTTTATTATCAATCCCAAAGCAAATGAAATTAACGGCATTCCCTGTTATCCCTCATTGTCAGAGTTAGAGCAAAAGCCCGATCTGGCTGTCATTTTACTGCCTCATCAATACGTACTCGATTCTTTAAAAGAATTGGGCGAAGCGGGTATTAAAAATGTGGTTGTAATCAGTTCCGGCTTTAAAGAAATTGGCGGTGAAGGTATTGAAAGAGAAAAACAGCTCATCAAAATAGCTAACCAATATCAGATGACGTTGATCGGGCCCAACTGCATGGGCATTTTCAACACTGACCCGAAAATTCGCCTGAATGGCACTTTTTCGCCCATTTTGCCCAAAGCCGGACACGTGGCATATATTTCACAAAGTGGCGCTCTGGCGGTAGCCATTTTGGAGTTAACGGCTCAAACCGACCTGGGTTTTTCGGTGTTTGTCAGCACCGGCAATAAGGCGTTGGTGGGCGAACCGGAGGTACTCGAGTTCCTGAAGGAAGATGTTAACACTAATGTAGTAACCCTTTATCTGGAAAGCATCGATCAACCTCAGTCCTTTATGAAAGCCTGCTCTTCCTTAGTCATTAAAAAACCTATCCTGGCCGTTAAAGCCGGCCGCACCGATTCAGGGCAAAAAGCCGCTACTTCGCACACGGGCGCACTGGCCAACCCAGAACACATTGTTGATGGGTTCCTTAAACAATCGGGCGTAATTCGCTGCGAAACGGTGGAGGAGATGTTTGACCTGGCCCGGGCCCTGTCCGTACAGCACTTACCCAAAGGCAAACATGTAGCCATTGTAACTAATGCCGGCGGCCCTGCCATTTTAGCCAGCGATGCTTTAGAAGCAGCCGGGCTGGAACTGGCACAATTTGAAAAAGCAACTATCGAAAAACTGAAATCCATCTTACCGGAAGAAGCCGCTGTCAACAATCCGGTGGACATGATTGCCAGCGCCAACCATGACACCTACCATGATGTGCTTGAATTGGTTTTGGAAGATCACAATGTGGACAGTGTCATTTTAATTATCGTCAAGCCCCCGGTGGACACCACACCTAAAATAATTGCCGGACATCTGGAACCGGTGATCAGTAATTGCGCCAAAACCATCATCCCGGTTTTAATGGCTCAGCATGATGATACGGCTGGTCTCGAGGTTTTTTCCCGGCTGCATTTACCCGTTTTTTCTTACCCGGAAACGGCAGTCAAAATTTTGGGAAAGATGTGGGCATACCATCAATTGCAGCAACGTTTTTTTAAAGCCAAGGCTACAACCCGGGCAGCGACCTTGAAAGTAGAACCGCTTTCCGGCCAGTCAGGTCAACAGGTGCCTATACAAACGCTTTTTGAACTCTTAAAAGATTACAAGATTCCGGTCATTGATTCGCGACTAACCTCTTCCTGGGATAAGTTGTCCGAGTTCTTTTATCGTTATGACAGCTCCTTTGTGCTGAAAATCGCCAATGAACGGATCATTCACAAAACAGAGCAGGGTTTGGTACGTCTTAATTTAAATTCCATCGCTGAACTTAAAACCGCTTACCAGGAAATGCTGGCCAGGGCCAAAGAAATTTTACCTGAAAATGAAGAACCCTTGTTTTTAATTCAACGACAAATTAATCAGGGGCTGGAACTGGTACTCGGCGGAAAACGCGATCCGCTGTTTGGACCTGTGTTAATGGTTGGATTGGGCGGCATTTTTGTGGAAGTTTTGCAGGACGTAACCTTCCGCATGGCACCGGTTAACGCCTACGAGGCCGAAGAGATGTTAACCGAATTGCGCGGCCAAAAATTACTAAACGGTTTTCGGAATATCCCCGCCCTGGATCGTTTTAAATTCGGCAAGTTGATTCAATACTTCAGTCACTTGCTGGCCGAGCATCCGGAAATTGCCGAGATGGATTTAAATCCTCTAATCTGGGCGCCAGAGCTGGAATTTCCGGTGGTGGTTGATGTGCGGGCGACGTTTACCTGATAAGCCAAGTTTTAAATCATAAAATGGCAATTAAAGCTTTCCCCTTTTATTTTTAATGCGGGGGCTCTTTTTTACAAAGCCTGGTTGCGGACTGAACTGGCAAGCCTGTCGGCTTGCTTCTGTTAATCAAATTAAATTTCGCAACAGCTAATTCTTCAGAGAATCAGATTTCTCATTTTTTAAAAGAGATGCCGGTTCGATGAACAACATTTAAGGGCTCTAAATTTGAAGCACTGGGTCCTGCAACAAGACTGAAAGCTTACTTATTTTAAGAGTAATGACAACAGCAGTTATTTAATAACAGTTGGGAAAGGAACTAATTCGAATTGATTTCAATAAACAGCGCTTTAGTTGAATAAAATTTAACAAAAAAGAAACTAAAACAGTTATGTTAAAAAAATACGATGTAATCATCGTTGGCGCAGGCCCGGCCGGATGCGCAGCCGCCAAAACCATTGCCGAAAAGGGACACAATGTTCTAATTATTGATCGTCAGACGTTTCCCCGCGACAAAGTTTGCGGTGACGGCCTGACCCCGGGAGCCACAAAATTATTGCAACAACTGGACGCCTTTTCATTTCTCAATTCCGAGGATGTTTATCCCATTCAGGCTATCCGTTTTGTAACGCCAAAGTTGCAATCCTTGGACGTTCCCTTTAAATCAAAGCATGAAGATGCAGGCTTCTTAATCATTAAACGCAAGAAATTAGATCATGCGTTGTTGCAAAGCGCACAAAAAAGCGACGCCGATTTTTTACTGGCTGAAGCAACCGGACTCCTTTTTAATGAGCAACAGGTTTGCGGAGTAAAAGTCAAACTTAACGGGCAGAAAAGGGAATTAAAAGCCCGGCTGGTCATCGGGGCGGACGGCGCCAGTTCGGTGGTTGCCCGTTCGCTAAAAGCGGCCAAAATTCCGGACAAACACCGCTTTCTGGCGATTCGTGGCTATGTTAAGGGTTTTAAAACAACCGACCACCTGGTAGAATTCATCTGGACAGCAGATCTTAAACCAGGCTATTTCTGGATTTTCCCGACCGGTAATAACAAAGCAAACATAGGCCTGGGCTTACCGGCGGATTTGTACAAAAAAAACAAAATTGATTTAAAGCAGCATTTTTACCAATTACTTGAGCAGCCATTTTTTAAAGAGCGTGTCTTGCCTGAAATGGAAATCGATCAATTACGCGCCTGGCCCATTCCTTTGGCTGGCTTGTTTAAAACACAGCGCGTTTTTGATGGCGCCATGCTGATCGGCGACGCCGGTTATTGGGTCGATCCATTGAGCGGTGAGGGCATTCACAATGCCTTAAAAACGGGCATCATTTCCGCTGAGGTAGCTCTTAAAGCCTTGCAAGCCAATCAGTTTTCAGCTGATTTTTTACAAAAATATGAACAACGAGCCTGGCAGCAATTGGGCCCGACCATTAAACGTTCCTTAGCTTTTGTGCAGGGCATGCGCTATTTACCCTGGCTGCTGGAACTCTACTTTTTCTTTGCCCGCCACAGCCAGTCGGTTTTCCAGCGTTTTTTCAGCAACCTGTCGCACGATTTTGAATTCGATTTTAACAGGCAATGATCAGCTTAACTCTGTTCAAAGTTCAAATTTACGGCACGCAGGAACCGGACTCTCTATCTTGACATTTAAATGATTACTTAATAGCTTAATCTTAAATGCAAAAGGAAATCTAATGGAAAAAGAAATAAAATTAACCCCTGAGCAAAAACTGGAGCAGGCCTTCCGTCTTTATTTTTTGGCACGTGAGTTAAAAAAAGCAGCCCTGAGACAAGCTCATCCTGATTGGAATGAAGAACAAATCGAACAAAAAGTGAAGGAAATTTTTCTCTATGCCGGAGATTGATCTTTTGACAATCTGCATTGAGCCTCTTACTCAAATTTAAACCTACTATCAACATCCCGTCTGTTATCTTGAACGAAACGGAGCAAATTCGGAGCGAAGCGAAGGCCCCGAGAATCGGGGCAGAATGAATTGAAAAATCTTTCTCACTTTTAGAAGTTGTTCATTCTCCCATTAAAGCGGAACTACTATTCATCCAGAGTGTCATTATTTTAATATTCAATGGCAAGGCCAATGCTGTTGTCTTATAAAAACCGGGGGTTCTCCAAACCTGTCGTCATTCCGCACTTGATGCGGAATCTAATGTTTACAATAATTTAGGGATTCCCGCCTTCGCGGGAATGACCTTTGTAATGATTTTTCAAAGATTTCATATCATTTATCTTGAAGGCATCGTACATTTCTTCAGCAATATTCTTCCCAGCTTTTAATCTGAATATGATCATGTCCATTATTTTTCAGCGCTTCAATAAAACGCATGGCAATTTGCCGATTGGTAATCAGCATTTTATTGAAATCCACCGCTGCCCGGCGAATCAAATAACCATTAGTCAATTCTTCCTTCTGAAAATTTTTAGGGATGTTGATAACTAAATCAACTTTACCGTCTTTAATGTAATCCAGTGCATTGGGCCTTTTATTATCCAGCGGCCAGTGCAGGCGTGTTACTTTTAGACCGTTCTGGCGCAAAAACCTGGCAGTACCACCGGTAGCATAGAGCTTAATGCCCATGGCACTCAACTGACGCACCGGCCCCAGCAGTTCGGCCTTGGATGTAATGGTTCCGGTAGAAAGCAAAACACTTTTAATGGGCAGCCGAAAGCCCACGGCCTGCATGGCCTTTAAAAAGGCTTCGTTAAAGTCATCGCCCAGGCAGGCCACTTCACCGGTGGACGTCATCTCAACGCCCAGCGCCGGATCGGCGCCCTCCAGGCGTGTAAAGGAAAACTGCGGCGCTTTAACGCCCACGTAATTCAGTTCAAACAGGGAGCGGTCCGGTTTTTCAACCTGGGCGCCGACCATCACCCGCGTAGCCAGATCAATAAAATTGTACTTTAAAATCTTGGAAACAAATGGGAAGCTGCGCGACGCCCGTAAATTACACTCAATGACTTTTACCTCATTGTCGCGCGCCAGGAACTGAATATTAAACGGACCGTTGATATTCAGCGCTTCGGCAATTTGAGAGGCCACCATACGAACTTTGCGCATGGTCTCCAGGTACAGGCGTTGCGGTGGGAAAACCAGTGTGGCATCGCCGGAATGCACGCCAGCATTTTCCACATGTTCCGAAATGGCATAGGCTAAAATTTTACCATTGCTGGCCACGGCATCAATTTCAATTTCTTTGGCATTGACTAAAAACTTGGAAATCACCGTGGGATGCTCCGGCGACAAATCCACCGCCTTTTGCAAATAGGCCTTAAGTTCATCATCGTTAGAAGCCACGGCCATGGCCGCGCCGCTCAGCACATACGATGGACGCACTAAAACAGGATAGCCAACCTGACGGGCAAACTCAGTGGCTTCATTTAATGAGGTCAATTCCCGCCACAATGGCTGATCGATATTCAGACGGTCCAGTAAAGCAGAAAATTTGTGTCGGTTTTCGGCATTGTCAATGTCGCGTGCTGTGGTTCCCAAAATGGGAATACCTGCTTCGTCCAGGGCTGTAGCCAGATTATTGGGGATCTGGCCGCCTACAGAAATAATCACGCCTTTTAAATTGAGTTTGCGGAATAATTCAACCGTGGTTTCAAGGGAAATCTCATCAAAAACCAGCATGTCCGATTGGTCGTAATCGGTGCTGACGGTTTCCGGATTGTAATTTAGCATCACCGTTTTGTAGCCCAGTTCTTTAAGCGTTAAAACTGAATTAACCGCGCACCAGTCAAATTCAACCGAACTGCCTATCCGGTAAGAACCAGAGCCCAGAATCAAGATTCCTTGCTCATCCGTAGAAAAACCAGCCACATCGTCTTCAATGGCATTGTAAGACAGGTAAAGATAATTGGTTTGCGCCGGGTATTCGCCAGCCATGGTGTCAATCTGCCGGATGTAAGGCACCAGACCGGCCTTTAAGCGCCAGTTGCGTACATCATCTTCGCTAACCTGGCAAAGTTGGGCAATTTGTTTGTCTGAAAAACCCGCCTGCTTGGCCCGTTTTAAAAGTGGCAAAGGTGGCTCGTGCTCTTTAAATAATGAAAGTTCGTGAGCCAGGTGCGCCACCTTCTGCAATTTAAAAAGAAACCAGCGGTCAATTTTGGAAAGTTGATGCACTTCGTCCACTGTAAATCCTAAATCAAAAGCCTGCATAATGGCAAAAACGCGTTCCTCAGTCGGCGAACGCAGTTCTTCGGTAACATCTTCAAATTTAAAATTTTCATTGCCGGTAAGTCCCATGGCGCCAATTTCCAGCATGCGAAGGCCCTTTTGCAGCGCTTCCTCAAAGTGACGGCCAATGGCCATCACTTCGCCTACGGATTTCATTCCGGAACCGATTTTGCGGGAAACCAGACGAAACTTCTTTAAATCCCAGCGTGGAATTTTAACCACTACGTAATCCAGGGCCGGTTCAAAAAAGGCGGAAGTGCTTTTGGTAACGCTGTTGCGCAAGTCGGGTAAACTGTACCCTAAAGCCAGTTTGGCGGCCACAAAGGCCAGCGGATAACCGGTTGCCTTGGAAGCCAGCGCCGAACTGCGCGAAAGACGGGCATTAACTTCAATTACACGGTAATCCAGCGTCTGGGGATTAAGCGCATATTGAATATTGCATTCACCAACGACTTTTAGATGGCGCACAACTTTAATGGCAACTTCACGCAACAGGTGGTACTCTTCGTTACTGAGCGTCTGACTGGGGGCGACCACAATGCTTTCGCCGGTGTGGATGCCCATAGGATCAAAATTTTCCATGTTGCAAACAGTGATGCAGTTGTCTTCCCGGTCGCGAACTACTTCATATTCGATCTCTTTCCAGCCGTGCAAATATTCTTCAATTAAAATTTGCGGGGCCAGCGATAGAGCCCGTCCCGCTTTTTCTTCCAGTTCTTTTTGATTTCCACAAATGCCGGAGCCCAAACCGCCCAGAGCATAAGCCACACGAACCATGACCGGATAGCCGATTTTATCAACAACTTTAATGGCCTGCTTTACAGAAGTAGCCACATCACTGCGCGCCGTTTTAACGCCGATTTCCGTCAACCGCTGAATAAAACGTTCCCGATCCTCGGTGTCAATAATCGTTTCCGGACGGGTGCCCAAAACTTCCACATCGTATTTTTTCAAAATGCCATTGAGGTACAGCTCCAGCCCGGTATTCAAAGCCGTTTGCCCGCCAAAGCTGAGCAAAATGCCATCAGGCCGTTCACGGTCGATAACCTTTTCCACGTACTGGGCCGTTACCGGCAAAAAATAGACGCGATCTGCCAGATTTTCCGAAGTTTGGATGGTAGCAATGTTTGGATTCACCAGAATGGTGTAAACGCCCTCTTCTTTTAAGGCTTTAATGGCCTGACTGCCGGAATAATCAAATTCGCCGGCTTCGCCAATTTTAAGGGCGGCCGAACCTAAAATCAGAACTTTTTTGTAATTGGTTTTAGTCACTTTAAAAACAACTCCTTCTGTTCAGGGTTTAATACCGTCAATAAATTGATCAAACAGGAAACGCGTATCGGTCGGTCCGGGAGAAGCCTCGGGATGGAATTGAGTACTCATGAATTTCCCGGAACGATGAATTAATCCCTCACTGGTTTGATCATTTAAATTGGTAAAAAAAGCTTGCCAGTCTTCGGCAATGGTCGAGTCGTCCACCGCATAACCGTGATTTTGAGAGGTAATGTAAGCGCGATTGGTTTGCCTGTTGACCACCGGCTGGTTTTGCCCACGATGCCCGTACTTCATTTTGTAAGTTTTAGCGCCAATGGCCAAAGCGATAATCTGGTGTCCCAGGCAGATGCCAAAAGTTGGGATTCCTTTGGTTAATACCTTTTTTGTGTGTTCGATGGTTTCCTTACACAAGGCGGGGTCTCCAGGCCCACTGGAAATTAGAATCCCATCGGCCTTCTCTTCTTCTGCCGGGTAATTGTGAGGCACTCGTAAAATCTGCACATCACGCTGTAATAGTTCATTGATAATACTGTGTTTGCAGCCACAATCGACCAGCACCACGCGGGTCTTGCCTTTGCCCAGTAACTGCGGTTTTTCAATACTCACCTGCTGCACCAGGTTCTCTTTGTTCGGATCGTAAAATTCCACATCCTGATCGCCAATGACGATTTTGGCCAGCATTACGCCTTTTTCGCGAATGCGTTTGGTCAGGGCGCGTGTGTCAATACCGAAAATGGCCGGGATTTTTTGATTGTACAACCATTGCGCCAGACTGGTTTTGGCCTGCCAGTGGGAATAGTCAAGAGAATAATCATCCACCACCAGGGCAGAAACCATGCCGCGCATGGACTCGTATTTTTTAAAGAGGTCTTCTTCACTTTCCGCCGGTGGCATGCCGTAATTACCAATCAAAGGAAAGGTTAAGACTAAAATTTGACCAAAATAAGATGGATCGGTTAACGACTCCGGATAACCGGTCATACCGGTATTGAAGACGATTTCGCCGGCCACCGATTGAGGATAACCAAAAGAGGCGCCGTAAAAAACACTGCCGTCTTCAAGAATGAGTTTTGCTGATTTTTGAGTTTCAAGCATCTGAAATTATTCCACGGTTATTTTATTTGTATTTTGGGATTATAGTTTAAATAAATATGCAAATGGATGCAAAAATATTATTGCATAGCGAAGGATTCTGGTGGAAAGGATTGTTGAACTAAGACCCGCAGGCGGGGCAATTTTTATTAAGTCACCAGAATTAATTAATGAACAGGAAATTAAAGCATATTTCCTCTACAACAGAAACGTAAAACAATGGTCCCGGGCGGCCTTCTCCGTTTCCATTAGCGCCATTAAATTCTTCTTCGAAAAAACGCTGCAACATCAATGGCATGTCTTCAGACTGGTTTGCCCGCCAAAAGATAAATCTTTACCGGTTATTCTAAGTTTAAAAGAAGTTAATAAAATTTTTCTGTAACAAAATTGAACATCACAAAGCCTGCCTGTAAACTATTTGTTTGTTTTTTTAATTCCGATTAAGGTTAAGGGAAACGTACATCCAAAAGGTAAAGTATTGACAAAAATTATGAAAAGAACATGTGTTTAAAATTGTTTAAGAACCTGACTATTAAAAATGATTTTTTCTTTTCAGGAAAAAACCGAGCCATTTCAGCCTATCTTTCCACTTGATTAGCTAAAAAGCAAAATCCAATGGCAGTTCTGGGCTTAGTTCAACAAGGGCTTGACACCGCGTCCCTTTGTTAGTTTGTTGATTAGCGTACGGTGCGAAGCCTATTCGTTATGAATGAATTTCCCAATGGGAGCAGAGAACAAAATCTTTTTCTGATGAGTGACAACAGTTCGCAACCTACCTCGCAAAAGTTTATGAGCGTAACTTGAGTATTAGGAATACAGCAAACGTTTACTTCTTACAATAATTCTAAGGCAGCATAGCCACAACCAAAAAAACAATATCTTAGAAGTTTAATGAGGTTAAAAATTTTGGCACGCTAAAGCGTGTTATCTTTTGAAGGAAGTATTCTAAGCAAATCAATAAACAACTGACAAAAGCGCTTTTCAATTTAAATTTTATTGCCGAAAAACGGAATGTTATCTTCCTTGGCTCTCCGGGAGTAGGTAAAACGCATTTAGCTTCCGCTTTGTGTTATCAGGCTTGTTTGAACGATTACAAATGCCTTTTTACTACGGCAATCAATCTTATTAATGAATTAAACGCTTCATTAAGCGATAACTCGTTTTTTAAATTAATGAAGCGTTATACTCAGGTGCATCTTTTAGTGATCGATGAGTAAGTTATTTGCCGATGGATAAAACAGGCGCCGATCTCTTATTTCAAATAATATCCAATCGTTATGAAACAGGTTCGGTCATTATTACAACCAACCGACCTTTTAAAGAATGGGATCGCATATTTAACAATGACGCCACTCTGGTTTAAGCCTTAATCGATCGCCTGGCTCATCATGGCATTATCATTCAAATTAAAGGAGAAAGCTATCGAATGAACGACAGGTAATTTAATCGCTGGCTTTTTAACATTGCGGAAATCAATAAGCATGGCCTTTTAACTTTTGTGATAAAAGGCAGTGGGGAAAGTACGCCCTTTAGAAAATACCTGGCAACTTTTAAATCGGCAAAAGTGGTAAATTCTTAATCGGCCGCGACATTTTGTAATAATTTCTATTACAAAAAAATCATAGTTTCTTACCTTTTCTGCCTGATTTTATTTTCGTAAATTGCAGTGTCGAATTAGCAGGACCATTAAGATGGAAACAGCCTTAAACACAAAAACTTTGTTTTTCAAAATTTGAACACTCTCCAAACTAACAAAACTGCAATCATGTAAGGAGGTGCTCATGGGTACATTTGTCGAAGACCTTATGGCCGAAGTAAAAGCCAAAAACCCGAGTGGGTCTGAATTTCATCATGTGGGGTATGAAGTAGCAGACGTCATGTTAGATCAGGGCGTGGTTTAATAATCAGAAAACATACTAACAAAAAAGGGGCTTTAAGGCCCTTTTTTTATGAATATTTAAGCGTACTTATTAAGCCCGTTTTTCCTTAAAGCGATATCTTAAAGAAACAAGAAAACCACTAATCATAATAATAGTACCAAGCCAGAGTAAATTAATGAAGGGCTTAACCGAAACTTCAGCCGCTAAAATTTCTTTTCCGGCGGCAGGATTCTCACCTTTTTCTGCAATAGCAATGGCAATAGAACGCTTTTCAACATTAACTCCATTCAAATAAACCTTAGCCTGGCCATCCACAAAAGTGGCGGGCTGCGGCTCTCGATCATTGCCTTTGATATGAATGCCGGGACGTATTTCGCCAACCAGCTTACCTTCTTTGTCGTAAACTTCCACAATAGCCTTTAGTAAAATTTCGTCGCCGCCCATCTGGTGCGCATTCATGTCGTAAGCCTTAAACAACAACTGGTAATCGTGAAAGGCTGTTTTTTCACCTTTTACCAGATTTACCTGGTGTCCGGAATTCATGGTCTCTTCTGGTGGGATGATCTGAATGGGCGAAATGTAAAGATCACGAATCCATTTATTCTCTACCGAAGGCCCAACCATCCAGGCCTGGCTGTAATCACTCCAGTAAAATTTAGCCATGGTCTGATTGCCATCCACTTCCAAAACCACACGATCCTTTCCGTCAGGCGCCGGCATTCGACCTTTGTAAACGATTTGATAGCCATATACTTCTTTTCGCGTGTCTTTGGGAAAAGTCAATTTAACGGATTGGTCATAACCCGAAGAGGCAATTATGCCAATGAACATTAACCCCACGCCGGTATGAACCAAATAGCCACCAAAAGAGTAATTTTTTTTGCGCCACAGACGAATTACAATTTGTCCGTTGATTAAAATTAAAAAGGTGGACAGGATCATAATTAATAAAGGAATGGCCTGCTTAACACCTAACAAAAAATAAATGACACCAAACAGTATACTGGTGATTCCATGCAAAATGACGGAACGCAATTTATCCCAACTGGTTGTTTTCCAGCGCATCAAGGGCGAAAGAGCAATTAAAAGGGCCATTAATACAGCACCCGGGCCTGCCATGTAGTTGTAATATTCGATTGCAAAACTTTCGGCCTTATCTTTAAACAAACTGCTAAACAATGGCCACGACGTACCTACAAAAGTAAAAATGGCCATTAAAATTAGCACTAACATACCAAGATTTAAAAAGCTCTCCCGCGTAGCCAGATCGGTGTGCACCGGTTGATATTTAACTTCATTGATACGGAATAAAAAGGCTAAAAAGGCCATTGCGCCAAAGAAAGCTACAAATGCTATCAGGTAAGAACTAATTTCGCTTTCGCCAAAAGAATGCACCGAAAAATCAGTCAAAATACCGCTTCTGGTCAGAAAGCTACCCCAAAGTACAAAAACAAAAGTCAGCAACGCTAATAAGATATTGGTCTTTTTCATGCCGCCTTGACGTCTCTGAATAATTAGGCCATGAATTAAAGCCAGACTAAACAACCATGGAACCAGCGAGCTGTTTTCAACCGGATCCCAGCCCCAGTAGCCGCCCCAGCCTAAAGTAGTATAAGCCCAATAGCCGCCCAGAATAATACCAGCCCCCAATGTCAATCCGGTGAACACCACAAACGGCAAGGCTGGTTTAACCCAATTGTCGTAGTTTCGTTTAATCAAAGCCGACATGGCAAAGGCAAACGGTAACATGGTTGCCGCATATCCAGAAAATAAAACCGGCGGATGAATCACCATCCACGGATCTTGCAAAAGGGGATTCAAACCTAGGCCGTCTGGCGGGACAACGCCAACGGGAAACGAAACGGAATTAATTTCCCAGATATATGTAAAAGGATTCTTTTTAATCAAAATTACCGCAATAAACGCTAAAATAAGATTAAAGAAACTCATCACCATGGGTTCTTCTTCTTTTTGAAAACGGATGATCCATAAGCCATAAACGACTCCAAAAAGCAACCAGAGCAAAAAGGTACCTTCCTGCCCGGCCCAGAAGGTGGAAATCAGATAAAAAAGACTTAGATCACGGGAGGAATAGCTAAAAACATAACTCCATTCAAAATGGTGCGTTAAAATTCTATACAGCAAAAGTACAACCTGAAAAATCACTAATACACCAGCGCTGTAAAATGCGGTACGAGCAAATGTTAAAAGCGCTTGTTCGCCACGACGATCATATAAATAATAAGCCACTACGCTTAACATCAATGCAACAAAAGTAAGAGCAGTAGCGGTAATGCCTAAGATCATAATCAGCTCCCTTCAGGTTGGTACTTGGATGGACACTTCACCAGCAATTCTTTAGCATGGAAAATGCCGTTTTCATACTTACCAATGCACACAATGTGCGAAGCCTGATCAAAATTGCCCGGTTTGGCTCCGTCATACACCACGTTTAGAATTTCGCCATTCTCATCGCGAATCTGGAATTTAAAGACATTTTCATTCACGTCAAAATTTCCACTTCCAACCCGCTCGCCTTTAACCTGCACCACTTCGTTGCTGTTTTTGGCTTCACTAATGGTGACATATGGCGTGAGGGAACTATTGAATGAAATGGCGGCCCAGATGGTAAAGCCGACAATGATTAATCCACCGATGATATATTTTGAACGCATATCTGGCGCTCCTTTTTTCGTGTGACTTCCTTTTTTAATCCAATTTCTCGGTTAAATGCAGATCTTCAATTTCTTGTTTCAATTTTTTAACGGCTTTATCCGTTCTCCACAAATATAGAAAAATTCCTGTCCAGATAACCAGGTTTACAATCATCACAACATATTCGGGATTCATCTTTATTCCTCCAACATTTTATTTTCTTTATATAGGCG
>JAGHBR010000165.1 GCA_021160885.1 Caldisericaceae bacterium | reverse complement strand
CGTAAAGTTCATCGGTATTAACCTCTGTTTGGTAAAGTTTTTTAGCTTTGGTAGCTGCCTGCCGATGCGCTTCTTTAAAATCTCCGGTAACAATATCGGCAATACTTCGATCGCCGTTAATCACCACACCAATAAAATAATCCAGGCCCACCTGCGCGCCCAGCTCTTCAATAACTTTGCGAAAACGGTTGTTTTCCACTTCGCCCAATTTCCCCATAAAGCCCATAAGGACTGATTTATGCGTTTTACTGATAATTTCCAGATCCGAAATGCCAGGAATTAACATCTTGGCTCCGCCACTAAATCCGGCAAAACTGTGAGGGGTTAAACCACTGATGACAATTTTAAAGTCTGCAGCCAAGTAGTGTTTATTTATCTTTAATTCGGTTTTACCCCACTGCAAACCAGTTGCAACCGTTTCATCAGGATTGTGGTTAAGGCAGGTATATTTTTCAACGATTTCAGCACCTATTTTTTTAGCCATATCGGTTTTACTCAACGATCGATGAGACCCGAGACCAATTAAAAATTTGATTTGTTCATTTGAAATACCACATGTGTGTAATTTCTCCAAAAGATTTTTTAACAACGGTTCCAGAATTACCGGCCGGGTTAAATCATCCACTACAATGATAATGTTTAGGGGAATAGAGGGCGGTAGTAAATTTTTTAAATTTTCAAGCTTTGCTGAAATTTGATCCTGATCAATGGCTGGTAATTGCCTGATCTGATAAACATCTATATGGTAATCCGTTGGGAGATCAAACGAAAGTTCAGTTTCCTCATACCAGGCAGACCAGGGTAGATTTACTGAATTCATTTACTTACCGCTTTCCCTGTTGATTTTCTAAATTTCTGAAAAACAACCGTCACTTCATTAACTAAATTTTTGTAAGTAACATCTCTGAATATGAGATGAGCTGTTAACAAGGCAATTAATGATGTTAAAGCCAGAATAAAGAACATGGGAATACTTTTTATGTCAAAATAAAGCAAGGCAAACTTTAAGGCAATTAAACTAAAAACAATCTGGAAACTGCTGTAAAGTATTGGGGCTTTTTGTGTTTTCCAGAAATCGGCCAGACTAAATGGCAATCCCTTCAAAATAATTCTTAGAATTAAAATTCCATAAATTAAAGAAGAGATAACGACTGCCACCGCCACGCCATTAATTCCGTAAGGGATAAAAAGAAAAATCATCCCACCTAGTAAAATAAGGTAAATAATTTGGGCTTTGATGCGTTGATTGATAAAATCCATGGCAAAAATTACCGGGAAAAAAGTAGAAATGATGGTTTTGACCAGACCGGAGACGCACATGATTTGCAATGGGACGATGGTATTAACCCATTTTGGTCCATACAAATTGTACACCAACGATGGGGCCATAAAAATCAAAGCTATTAAAATTGGGTAGGCCACAAGCGATGTGTAGCTTAACACCTGGCGCAGGTTTTTAACTACCCGTTCCGCATCTTCTTTAATACGGGAGAAAGCGGAAAAAAGCGCTTCATTCATGGAACGCCCAACTTGCCTGCGTGTCATATCCATTAAATTGAAGGCACGCTCGTAATATCCCAGAGCTTCCGTCCCCAAAAATCGTCCAATGAGCAAGTAATCAATATTATTAATAAAATAATTTAAATATTGCACAAAAGAAACGCGCATACCATAAGAGTAAAGATTTTTAAAGATGGACATTTTAAAATACAGACGAGGTACAAAGCGAGCAAAGATTATTACCAACACCATGTTCACAAAAACCGAGGCTATTTCGCCAATAATTAAACTCCATACGCCGAAATTTAAAAGAGCCAAAACAATGGCAATGGAATAACTTGTAATAGAGCGCGCCGATCGTGCGATTGAGATTCCTTTAAAATTTAATTCTCTTTTCAGTAAACTTTCAGCAGTCATGATAAATGTGTTCAATATAAAACTAATCGAGATTACCCTTACCAAATTGATTACACGGGTGCTGTGCACAAATTGAGAAAAGTAAGGGGCGCCAACAAACAACACCCCAAAGACTAATAAATTTATAGCTAAGCTGGCCGAAAAAACGGTGTCAATTTCTTTTTTATCAATTTCTTTTTTCTGAATTAAAACAGTTGAAAATCCAAAATTAGTTAAACGCCGCCCAAACCTGATAACAATCAATGTTAATCCATAAAGCCCAAAATCTTCCGGGAAAAGAATGCGGGCCAGAATAATCGAAGTAATCATACGGGAAGTTTTGGAAAATAAAATGTTAAAAATATTCCAAAAAACAGCAATTTTAGTGCGTTCTTTTAGCTCTTTGCTCAAGGTCAATTTTCTCTATTTTTAATTATATGCAGGGATATTAAAAGAATGGTCATTTTGATTAAATACCTGTACAGTAAATTGATAAGCTTTGCAGTCTGCATCCGCTGAAATATGGTATTGTCCAAAAATTTTTACAATGCGTACTTTATCAATATTAACATACCCCATTCGATATACGGAACGCAATAAAGCAAAGTTGTTCGTTTCTACATAAGAAATTAATTCCCGATAACCTTCATTGGTTACCGTTTCCAGCGCTTTAGCCATGCCAATAGCATGCAAACGTTGCCCGCGGTATCTGGGATGCGTGTAACCTTTGTACATGTATACCCAACTGGGATCAAAATGCAATTTCAGTTCAGGATTGATGGGCGTAGGTTTGGTCGAATACCATCCATAACTTGATAAAAATTCCCCATCTAAAATAGCAAAACATCGATCCCCATTAGTTAACGCTCTGTCCAAAAATTTTTTGGATAGCTTTGTCTCGGGATCTTCACTGTATTTTTTCACTTCTTCAGAACTTAAAAACTTGTGGATGTATTTTGGATTCCCTTCCTGATATTTTTTGTCCAAAGTCTTCATGGTCACAATCATACCTTGAAGCTCTTTGTAAAAAATGATTTTATTTAAGAACGAATATTTAAGAGAATGGATAACGCCGCTGATACCAAATTCTTTCTGAATTAGCTTTAAATCATTAAAATTCATGATTAAACTTCCTTATTTAATTATTCTTTTTTGAATTAATATAATTCACAATGGCATTAATGCTATCAAAATTTTCAGGATAAAGGTCATCATCATCCACCTGAACTCCAAATCGTTCTTCAATAAAACCAATAAGATCGAGCATCTTAACAGAATCAATAATGCCTAATTCTAATAGGGAATCATCGTAATCAAGTTCTTTAAATTCATCTTTTAACGATTCATCGTACAAAAAATTTATGATCTGCTGATGCATATCCATAATTTGACCTCCATATTTTAAGCATCTCTGTCGCCAACGGTCATAAACCAGTTGGCTCCGTTTAAGACTATTGTTGCAATTTGTTTATTTTTCTCTTCATTGGCGTAAGCAATAACCGATGAAGTCGCATCGTTTCTTTCTTTGAAGCCCAATTCTTTTAATAATGGTATTATCGGATTATTAGTCTGTAAGATGAATGATAAAGCTTGAGCAAACTTATTTTTGTACACTTCGTTGATAAAGCGCGCGAATAGTGGGATAATATCCGCCTGATGATCATTTACCAAAACATCAATTAAATGAACCACCTGATTTTTTACAGTAAAGAACAAGGTTCCAATCAACTGGTTTCCCCGGTAACAATCAAATTGCTGATATTTGAAATTAGGATGATCGGCAAACTTCCATTTCAGGAAGCTACAATTTCTAATACCAATTACTTTAAACTGTTTTTTCATTGCCTCAAATAAGGCTTCATGTTCCGGGCGGCATTCAACGTTAGCCAGAATTTGTCCTTTTATGTTTTTTGGATTTTTCAAAGCATATTTTAACCTTAAGCTGGAATTAATGGGCAAGGCAACTATTTTTGCTAAAAATTCTACGGGTAACCTATCTTTAAAATAACGGTCGAATTTCAGGGGCAAAGCAAAACGCCTCATTTCACTTATTTTTTTATGCCCAACTCTAAGATGAACCACTTCCATTCGTTTATTTGGATGAGCATAAAGGAAAGGCACCCGTCCGGCATCTACATCATTTTTAGCGGCTCGGCGTAATTTAAGCGCAACTCCCAGAGCACGATATTTTTTGTCAATTGAAAAATCTCCACAATTCCAGGCTAAATATTCTTTACCATTCACAAAAATCGGACGTGGGAAAACACCTGTAAAACCCACTGCTTGTCCCGTGTCATCGTTGTAAATAATCCAGGCTTTTGCCCGGCCAAAAGGATTATTCAGATAAATCCAGTCAAATCGTTTGGCGTAATCCGTATCGGTACGGGATCGGTTACGTTCCAGAATAGAAACGATAGTCTCTTTATCTTTTTCCAGATCAGCAATTTTTACACTATAGCCCATAACCTACTCCTGCCGAATCGTTTTCCAGGTGGTGTAAGTTCTTCCTCTGAAAGCATCCCAGATTCCCTGTAAAGATGCCAGATTTACCATGTCGAAATAATAAACAATATTAATCAAGAAACCTGATTTTTTTCCTGCACGGTCTAAGAAAAATCCAATAACAGCCAATAAATGAAAAAGCAACTGGCCAAACATTGACAGTCTATAAACTTCGCCTGTCTGAACAATTTTCAAATTAGTGACAAAAAGAATAACGATAAAAAGTCCTCCTAACCAACGCAACAATTTGTGGCTGAAAATTTCCCAGGCAAAAATACCGGTTTTAAACGGATTAAGTACCTGAGCATTTTTCCACAATCCCCGCCAGCTTCGATTTACAATACGACGTTTACGCCAGTATTCTTTTAAAAAGGAAGGGGCGGCTTCTTCGTAGCAAATCGCATTTGGATTAAAAATTCCCCGAAATCCCTGCAACACAATTTGAATCGGATTTACAAAGTCATTGATGTCATCTGGGGCCAAAGGTTTAAATAAATTTCGACGAATGGCATAAATGGCCCCATCGCCGCCAACGACTGAACCAATTTTAGATTCATTGATTTTCATTTTTATTTCAAAGGACCAGTACAAATCTTCCTGATTAGCCGCAGAATTTATCTGATCTTCATAATAGCGGGCATGTCCAACCACATAACCGACCTGAGGATCGGCAAAACATTTAACCAGTTCTTTAATGGCTTTTGGATCATAAATTGAATTGGCATCGGAAAAGACCACAATTTCGCTGGTAATTTTTTCCATTACGCTGGTAATACCAAAGGTTTTTCCGCTCCGTTGGGAGAGCCGAAACAGATGGACATTTGAGCTCTGGTATGCTTCAACTAATTGATCTGTTTTATCCGTGGAAGCATCTGAAACGACCCAAACGTCTAATTTGTTTTGTGGATATTCCATACTGAGGGTGTTTCGAATTTTATCTTCTATTACTGCTTCCTCATTAAAGGCAGAGATGACAATTGACACAGTCGGCAAATAGTGGATACCTGTTTTTACTGGCTTGGTTCGAAATTTAGCCAGTAAATAAAGAATGAATGGATAGCCTAAATAGATGTAAAACAAGATTAAAACTGTAAACCAAAAAAGAAGTAATGCCATTATTTATTTGATTTCATTATCTGATTAAACTGCTGACAAACAAACCGTAAATGCCGTTTATTCAAATCCTGATGAATCGGTAATTCCAGAATAGTTTCGCGTAATTCTTTAACCTCAGGAAATTGATCCGCCGGAATATCCGCATGAAAATGGCGCCAGAAACGTGCGCAATCAATTCCGCGACGTGTGAGTTCCTGAAAAACCTGCTCACGATTTGAAATTTTAACCGGAAAAAACCAGGGCACCGCCCCATCAGGAAGTTCATGAAGGAGTTGAAACTCTTTTGCAATGTTCTGCAGCATGAACTTAAAATTTTCTCTTCGTCTGGCTATTACCTGCTCAGGCCGAACACGATTGATTAAAAACCTGGAAAGCTTTGAAATTCCCCACTTGGCTTTGGATTCATCAAAACCGGTGTCCAGAACAGGCACTCTTTCAATATCCATTCTGTCGGCAACTGTGGATAATTTACTTTTGGCCGCCTGTAATTTTCGACCTAATCCGTAAAATCTTAAATCAACCCAGTTAAAAAACAATCCGACCGTCCGGCTCAAGGTGGAAAGCAGTTGGGGCGGGATTGTTCGAACTTCAAATTTCAACTGCTGATTATTAATAATCAAACCGCCACCATTTGGAATAGGCAAACTTTTATAAAAACAAAAAATTCCGAAATCTCCAAAACTACCCAGCGGTTTTCCTTTATAGCTGGAAAATAAGCCTAAGGCATTGTCTTCAATCAAAATCAATTCGTATTTTTTCTGGAGTTGAATAATTCGTTCTACATCCTGGGGGATACCGACGTAATGGATAAAGTACAGAACTTTACTTTTACCAGCCTCCAATTTTTTTTCAAGATCATCAAAGTCAATATTTGTATCAGAATGAATGTTATAATATTCTAATTTTAATCCGGCGCCCAAAAGCGCACGAATTTCATTCCCATGATTGTAGGCCGGAAATAAAATTGTATTGATACCTTTTGATTTAAGATAGTTTCCTAAAAAATAGATACCGT